>NZ_JBJJLR010000026.1:0-76471 GCF_046230975.1 Pseudomonas sp. KCJK9058 | reverse complement strand
GGGCCAATGTCCCTGGTCGGTCAACGTTGTCGCCGCCACCGTATTCGCGGGTAAACCCGCTCCTACACCGAGGCGCAGACCGTCGTAGGAGCGGGTTCACCCGCGAAAGGGCCGGGCCTGCTGGCCAATGCCCCTGGCCGGTCAACGTTGTCGCCGCCACCGTATTCGCGGGCGAGCCCGCGAAGAGGCCTGCAGCCCTACACAGCAACCAGCGCTTTCAACGCCCCATCCAGGTCCTCGACCAGGTCACGGTAATCCTCGATACCTACCGACAACCGCAACAGGTTCTCGCTGATCCCCATCACCCCTTTCTGCTCTGGGCTCAGCGAGCAGTGCGACATGCTCCAGGAATGGTTGATCATGCTTTCCACCCCACCCAGCGAGTCGGCCAGGACAAAGATCTGCAGCGCCTCCACCAGGCGGTTGAGCGCGGCGCGGTCGCCTTTCACTTTCATCGCCACCACCGCCCCGCCACTGCGCATCTGGCGTTTGCACAGCTCATGCTGAGGGTGGCTTTCCAGCCCTGGGTAATACACCTGCTCGACCTGCGCGTGACCTTCCAGGAAGCGCGCCACCTGCAGGGCATTGGCACACTGGCGCTCCATGCGCACATCCAGGGTCTTCAGACCGCGCAGGGCCAGGTAGCAGTCGAACGGCCCCTGCACCGCCCCAATCGCCATGCTGATACGGCGCAGGCGTGCCAGCAACGCATCGTTGGCCGCCACCACCACACCGCCGGTGAGGTCGGAGTGGCCACCGATGTACTTGCTGGCCGAGTGCATCACCAAGTCCACGCCCAGGGTGATCGGGCGCTGGTTCCACGGCGAGCAGAAGGTGTTGTCGATGCAGGTGAGGATGCCCTTGGCCTTGGCCAGGTCGCACACCGCCTTGATGTCGACCAGGTGCAGCAACGGGTTGGTCGGCGACTCGATCCAGATCAGCTGGGTTTCCGGCTTGATCGCAGCCGCTACGGCTTCAAGGTCGTTGAGATCGACATAGGTGGTGGTCAGCCCCGAGGTGCGGCTGCGGTAATCTTCCATGATGCGGAACGTGCCACCGTACACGCCGTTCATCACCACCACGTGGGCATCCTTGGGCAGCAGCTCAAGCACGGTTGCGGTGGCATTGACCCCCGAGGCGCAGGCCACAGCGCCCACGCCTTCTTCCAAGGCAGCGACACAGGTTTCGTAGGCATGCCGGGTGGGGTTGCCGACGCGGCTGTAGGAATATTCCGGTTTATCGTCCAGGCTGCGCTTGGTGAACGAACTAGCGGTGACGATGGCCGGAAAAATGGCGTTATCGGCAACGCTGAACTGCTCGCCGGCGTGAATGGTACGGGTGGCGAAATTGCGCGGCTTGTCGGACATGGTCAGGCCCATTGGCAGAATGAAAGCTGCAACTATCGCACAACCCAAATCATCTGGCCTTGGGGTAATCTGTGAAATATTTTTCTGCACGGCCAGCGCGCGATATGGACAGTTTCGACCAGCACATTCTTACCCTGCTACAGCGTGATGCCTCGATCTCGCTGAAGGACCTGGCCGAGGCCGTCAACCTGTCCACCACACCGTGCTGGAAGCGGGTCAAGCGCCTGGAGGAAGACGGCTACATCCTAGGCCGCGTCGCCCTGCTGGACCCCGAACGGCTAGGCTTGGGGCTCACCGTGTTCGTCCAGCTCAAGACCCAGCGCCACGACAGCGCATGGCTTGAGCAGTTTGCTGCGACGGTGACCGGGTTCGAGGAAGTGATGGAGTGCTACCGCATGTCCGGGGACTGGGACTACATGCTGCGGGTGGTGGTGGGTGATATTGCGGCGTATGACCGGTTCTACAAAAAGCTGATTACCCGTACCGATGGGTTGTCGAACATCACGTCCAGTTTTGCCATGGAGCAGATGAAGTACACCACGGCTTACCCGGTGCATCGCGCCTGACCGGTGCTGGACTCTTCGCGGGCAACCCCACAGGATCACCTCAACCTCAAGCGCTGTGGGGTCCCGTAGGAGCGGGTTCACCCGCGAAGAGGCCAGCAAGGCACCCCATCAATCCGAGGCCAACACCGCCGCAATGCGGTTCCCCGCCTTGGCCTTTTCGACCTTGATCGCCACGAATTTCGAGGTCGGGGTATAGGTCCCCTCACCATAACTTTCCAGCGGTACCAACGGGTTGGTTTCCGGGTAATACGCCGCCGCCTGCCCCTCGGGCACGTCATACGCCACCAGGCGGAACCCGGACACCCGCCGCTCCACGCCATCCTCCCACAACGACACAAGGTCCACCTGCTCACCCGGTTCGAAGCCCAGGCGACGGATGTCCGCCTCATTGACGAACACCACCTCACGCAGGCCGAACACCCCACGGTAACGGTCGTCCAGGCCATACAGGGTGGTGTTGTACTGGTCGTGCGAACGCAGGGTCTGCAAAATCAGGTCGGGCTTGTCACCACGGGCCAGTACCTTGGCGTTGACCAGTTCCTCGGGCAGCGCGTGGGGCATGAAGCGGGCTTTGCCCGTGGCCGTGCGGAAGTTGCGATCGGCGGCATTGTTGCCAAGGTGGAACCCGCCGGGGCTGTTCAAGCGTTCATTGAAACCGGTAAAGCCCGGAATCACGTCAGCGATCATGTCGCGAATGCGGTTGTAATCGGCCACCGCGTGCTCCCAGTCGATCGGCTGGTTGCCCAGCGTGGCCTTGGCCATGCCGGCAATGATCCACGGTTCCGAGCGCATATGCGGCGAGCGCGGGCGCAACTGGCCATTGGAGATGTGCACCATGCTGAAGGTGTCCTCCACGGTCACGCCTTGCGGCCCTTCGGCCTGCAGGTCGATTTCGGTACGGCCCAGGCACGGCAGGATCAGCGCATCGCGGCCGGTGATCAGGTGCGAGCGGTTGAGCTTGGTGGAAATCTGCACGGTCAACGCGCAGTTCTGCAGCGCCGCGTGGGTGCGCGCGGTGTCCGGGGTGGCTTGGGCAAAGTTGCCGCCCAGGCCGATGAACACCTTGGCCCGCCCCTCTTCCATAGCCTTGATCGCCAACACTGCGTTGTGCCCATGGGTACGCGGCACACTGAACTGGAAACGTTGTTCGATGGCATCGAGTAGCGCCGCCGAGGGTTTCTCGTCAATGCCCATGGTACGGTCACCCTGCACGTTACTGTGGCCACGCACCGGCGACAGGCCTGCGCCGGGCTTGCCGACGTTGCCACGCAGCAGCTGCAGGTTGACGATTTCCTGCACGGTCGGCACCGAATGGCGGTGCTGGGTGACGCCCATGGCCCAGCACATGATGACCCGCTCGGCCTTGCGGTACATGCGGGCGGCCAGCTCGATCTCGGCCAGGGTCAAGCCCGACTGTTTGACGATGTGCTCCCAGGACGTGGCGTCCACCGCCGCCAGGTAATCGTCGACGCCGCTGGTGTGCTCGGCGATGAAGGCATGGTCGAACACCGCCGGCTCGCCCTTGGCCTGCGCCTCGCGCTCCCATTGCAACAAGTACTTGGCAATACCGCGCATTGCCGCCATGTCCCCACCCAAGGCCGGGCGGAAGTAGGCGCTGGAGGTCGGCTCGGAGCCGTTGCTGAGCATTTCGAACGGGTGCTGCGGGTGCTGGAAGCGCTCAAGGCCACGCTCTTTCAGCGGGTTGAAGCAGACGACCTGGGCGCCACGCTTGACCGCTTCGCGCAGGGGTTCGAGCATGCGCGGGTGGTTGGTGCCGGGGTTCTGCCCGATGACGAATATCGCGTCGGCCAGCTCCAGATCGTGGAACACCACGGTGCCCTTGCCCACCCCGAGGGTTTCCGACATGCCCGCGCCGCTGGCTTCGTGGCACATGTTCGAGCAATCCGGGAAGTTGTTGGTGCCGTAGGCACGCACGAACAGCTGGTAAAGGAACGCCGCTTCGTTGCTGGCCCGGCCCGAGGTGTAGAATTCGGCCTCATCGGGCGATTGCAGCGCACGCAGGTGCCTGGCGACCAGCTCGAAGGCCTCCTGCCAGGTGGTTTCGACATAGTGGTCGGTGGCGGCGTCGTAGCGCATCGGGTGGGTGAGGCGGCCCTGGTATTCAAGCCAGTAGTCGGTCTGCTCCTTCAGCGCGCTGACGCTGTATTGGGCGAAGAAAGCCGGGTCGACCGAGCGGCCGGTGGCTTCCCAGTTGACCGCCTTGGCGCCGTTTTCGCAGAACTTGACCATGTCGCTTTCCGGCGACTCGCCCCAGGCACAGCCGGGGCAGTCGAAACCGCCGTTCTGGTTGGTCTTGAGCATGGCCCGCAGGTTCTTGAAGGCGTTGTCGCTGCCCAGCCAGCTCTTGGTCACGCTTTTGAGCGCCCCCCAGCCGGCAGCGGCGCCCTTGTAGTCCCTGATGTGTTCGTCCTGGCTCATGCGATGAATCCTCACGCTTCGATGCTTTTTTCCAGCCTATGGAGCGTGGGAAGGGGCGTCCAATCGAAAGATCTTACGGCGTGATAAGCGGTTTCGATCATGGCTGCCAGAGGCTGTCCCAGGCGATAGAGGCCATCGATCAACCGGTCAGGCAAAGCAATTTGACGGCCTTGCGGCCAGGTTATAGCTTGGAGTCATGTCCCAACCCATTCGAGTGCGAACGTGGAACAGAACAGCCGGGCCCTGATCGACGGCTTCAACCGGAAAATCGACTACCTGCGGATGTCGGTCACCGACCGCTGTGACTTCCGTTGCGTGTACTGCATGGCCGAAGACATGCAGTTTCTGCCGCGCCAGCAAATCCTCAGCCTCGAAGAACTGTTCCAGGTGGCCGAGCGCTTCGTCGCGCTGGGCACCCGAAAGATCCGCCTGACGGGTGGCGAGCCACTGGTACGCCAGGGCATCGTCGACCTGTGCGGGCGCATCGCCGCCCTGCCCGGCCTGCGCGAGCTGTGCCTGACCAGCAACGGCTCGCAACTCGGGCGCCTGGCTCAGCCGCTGTTCGACGCCGGGGTGACACGCCTGAACATCAGCCTGGATAGCCTGGATGCCGACCGTTTCAAGCAGCTGACCCGCACCGGCGACCTAGCCCAGGTAATCGCCGGCATCGACGCCGCACGCCAGGCCGGTTTCAGACGTACCAAGCTCAACTGCGTGGTACTCAAAGGCCGCAACGACCATGAACTGGTCGATCTGGTGCGCTTTGCCATCGAACGCGAGCTGGACATCACCTTCATCGAGGAAATGCCGCTGGGGGTAATAAGCGAGCATGAACGTGGCGAATCGTTCTGCTCCAGCGATGAAGTACGGGCACGCCTGGCCGAGCAGTTCACGCTGGTCGAATCGACCGAGTCGTCCATGGGGCCGGCCCGCTACTGGCGCCTGGCCGAAGCCGCGAACACCCGGGTCGGCTTCATTTCCCCGCACAGCCACAACTTCTGCGCCACCTGCAACCGCGTGCGCCTTACCGTCGAAGGCCGCCTGCTGCTGTGCCTGGGCAACGAACACTCGGTAGACCTCAAGCACGTGCTGCGCGCCCACCCTGGCAACCCCGAACGCCTGGAAAAGGCCATTCGCGACTCGCTGCACCTCAAGCCCTATCGCCATCATTTCGAAGTCGGTGGCGATGTGCAGATCCTGCGCTTCATGAACATGACCGGCGGCTGAGCAGCCGTCTCTGGATTTCCATGATCGTCCCCCCCTCCACCGATGTACTGCGCGTGCTGTTCACCCTCAAGGGGTCGATCGTCAAACGCATTGCCTTGCGTTGCCTGATGGTGACACTGCTGGCCGCGCTGATCGTGCTGGTCGAGCGGCATTACCCGGCGTATTTCTACCCGGTCAGCGCCACGCCGTTCACCTTGCTGGGCCTGTCGCTGTCGATCTTCATGAGCTTTCGCAACAACGCGTGCTACGACCGTTGGTGGGAGGGGCGCAAGGCCTGGGGCAAACTGATTATCGAAACCCGCTCGTTCGTGCGGGAAAGCGTGGCGATTACCGACGAAACACTGCGCACCGAACTGCTGCGCAACCTGTGTGGTTTCGCCCATGCACTCAATGCCCGGCTGCGTAATGAGGACGAACGAGTAGCTGCCAGGCCGTGGCTGGCCAGGGCCGATGCGATCAGCCCGCACAATGTGTGCGACGGCATCCTGCGTGAAATCGGGGAACACTGTTCACGGTTGGCCGCACAGCAACAGATCAGCGAATGGCGCTACAACCTGCTGGAACAGCGCCTGGTGGGCCTGACCGAAGTGCAGGCCACCTGTGAGCGGATCAAGGGCACTCCCTTGCCGTTCCCCTACACCCTGCTGCTGCACCGTACTATCTACATTTTCTGCCTGCTGCTGCCGTTTGCCCTGGCCGAGCCACTGGGCTGGCTGGCACCGCTGTTCACCACCATCGTGGGGTACACGTTCTTCGGGCTGGATGCGATCGGCAACGAGCTGGAAGACCCGTTCGGGCGCGATGAGAACGACCTGCCGACCGATGCCATGGTGCGGACTGTGGAGCGCGATGTGCTGGCCGGGCTGGGGGAACAGCAGCTGCCTCCCGCCTTGTTGCCGGTGGGGTATGTGTTGAGCTGACCGGGGGTGGTTGCCTGTTCTGGCCTCTTCGCGGGTAAACCCGCTCCTACGAGGGACAGCACAGGGCCCGCCCCCCCCGGTAACCCTCAGCCCCGGCTTGCGCAGGCCTCGATCGGCAACAGGTGTTTGACGAAGTTGCATGGCCGATGCCGTGCATCCAGCTGCTCGGCCAGAATGCCTTCCCAGGCGGTGCGGCAGGCTCCGGTCGAGCCCGGCAGGCAACATACCAACGTGCGGTTGGACAACCCGGCCAACGCCCGGCTCTGCACGGTCGAGCTGCCAATATCGAGAATCGACAATGCCCGGAACAACTCGCCAAACCCATCGATACGCTTGTCCAGCAGGCACTCGACCGCTTCGGGTGTGCTGTCGCGCCCGGTAAAGCCGGTACCGCCGGTGATCAGCACCACCTGCACCTGTTCATCGGCAATCCAGCTGGCCACCTGAGCGCGGATCTTGTACAGGTCGTCCTTGAGCAGCGCTCGCGCCACCAGCCGGTGACCGACCTCGACCGAGCGGTTGGCCAGCAGCGCGCCGGAAGTATCGTTGTCGTAGGTACGGGTGTCGCTGACAGTCAGCACGGCGATGTTCAGCGGTACGAAGACCGCATCAAGTTGGACGCGCACGGTGAAGCTCCTTGAAGGGCATTTTCACCACGCTAGAGGCATACCCCCAGAGGCGTCCAATCGATATGACGTACCGGCCGATCAATGACATCTATCGCAGACGTGGGTTAAGGTCTGCATAACCAGACGCCAGGCACTTCCATGGACATCAAGCAGCTCAAGTTCCTCATCGCCCTCGACCAGACCCGCCACTTCGGCCAGGCGGCGGCGCTGTGCCATATCACCCAACCGACGCTGTCCATGCGCCTGCGCAACCTGGAAGACGAACTGGACCTGGTGCTGGTCAAGCGGGGCCAGCGCTTCGAAGGTTTCACCGAGGCCGGCGAGCGCATCCTGGCCTGGGCCCGTACCCTGCTCGCCGCCCATGACGGCCTGCAGGCCGAGGCTGCCAGTTGCCGTGGCCAGGTGGTCGGCAGCCTGCGCCTGGGTACGGTGCCGCTGGCCAGTTTCAACCCCATGCACCTGCTGCTGCCCCTGCGCGAAAAATACCCCGAACTGCACTTTCAGCTCAGCTCGCTGAGTTCGGAACAGGTCATCGACGGCCTCAGCCGCAACCAGCTCGACCTGGGTATCTGCTACCTGGACCAGGTCAACACCAGCTTCTTCGAAGTGATCGAACTCGGCACCACCACCATGGGCCTGCTGCACGATACACGGCACTTCCAGTTCGCCAGCGACCGGCTGCGCTGGGACGAGCTCGGCAATATTCCGCTGGGGCTGCTGAGCAAAGGCATGCACTACCGCCAGTCGCTGGACCTGAGCTTCCGCAGCCGTGGTCTGGAGCCCAATGCGGTGCTTGAGAGCGACTCGAGCTTCCAGCTTATCCAGGCCATCAACACCGGCATATGCTGCGCGATCATGCCACTGGACTGCGGCCTGGAAGACCTCAGCGAGCACCTGCGCATCGTACCGGTGGCCGACGCCGCCATCCACAGCCCGGTCGGCCTGCTGCTGCGCCGCAGCGAGCCGCGCTCGGCGATTGCCGAGCAATGCTTTGCCGAGGCCCGGGGGTTGTTTCAGGCCACCTGATCGGCGGTAGCCTGGCGATACTGGCGTGGCGTAAAGCCGGTCAGTTGCTTGAACTGGCGGCTGAAAGCGCTGTGGTCAGTGTAGCCGCAGCGCATCGCCACTTCAGTGATCGGCAGCTCCGAATGCAGCAGGCGATGGGCATGCTCCAGGCGCGCCTTGTGGATCATCTGCCGGGGCGTGAGGTGGAACACCCGCTTGCAATAGCGCTCCAGCTGGGCCACGGAGATACCGGCGATGCGGGTTAGCTCGCCCATGCTGATCGGCTGGTGAAAATGCTGGCGAATGTGCTCGTCCACAGCAGCCAGGCGCTGGTAAGCGGGGTGGCTGTCGGCGGCTGACTGCAGGTCGACCGAAATACCAACCAGGCCGATGATCTCGCCCGCCTGGTTGTACAGCGGGCGCTTGTGGGTCAGGCACCAGCCGGGTTCACGGCTGCCGTACAGGTGCAGCTCCAGTTGGTCCTCCAGCACCATCCCTTCCTTGAGCACCCGGCGGTCCTGCTCGGTGTACCCAGGGCCCAGCTGTGCCGGGAACACTTCGGCGCTGGTCTTGCCCAGCAGCGGTTGCAAGCGCTTGAGGCCGCAGCGCTGGACCAAGGTGTTGTTGGCCAGCACGTAGCGGGCGGCCGGGTCCTTGATGAAGATTGCGGCGTTGGGGATGGCGTCGAGCATCGGCAGCAACAGCGATACACCGGCGAGCAGGGCCTCGAGGGTGGCGGGGCGGTGCTGGTCGAGAGACTGGTAGAGGGTTGCCAGGGGGGCGTCGGTCATCTGTCGGTTCTCTGCTGGCTGAGCCGGCCTCTTCGCGGGTGAACCCGCTCCTACAGGGCCCCCACAGATTTCGAATCCTGTGCGGTGCCTGTGGGAGCGGGTTCACCCGCGAAAGGGCCGGCACTAGCACTGCATCTCTCAAACCCTTATCCGGTATGGCTTTGAGCCTATCCCCCCGCTTTGCGCCTTACCACTGTTTTTCTGCAACTGTGCCGATTTCGTCATCCCCCTTGCAGAAAACCATCAAGAACCGCCGCCCCGACCGGTTCACTCTATGCCCCACGCAAGCCGCCCAAGTCCTACAAGAGCGCGGCCCAAAAAGCCGCATCTCGTGACATCAGACCTGCCTATCCAATAACCAACAAAAAGGCGAACCCATGTCAGGCAAATTCAAAAAACAGTTATCACTGCTGGACCTCACCTTCATCGGCCTAGGGGCCATTTTCGGCTCCGGCTGGCTGTTCGCCGCCAGCCACGTGTCGGCCATCGCCGGCCCGGCCGGCATCCTCTCCTGGTTTCTCGGCGGGTTCGCCGTACTGCTGCTGGGTATCGTCTACTGCGAGCTGGGCGCCGCCCTGCCACGTGCCGGCGGCGTGGTGCGCTACCCGGTTTACTCGCACGGCCCACTGCTCGGCTACCTGATGGGTTTCATCACCCTGATCGCCTTTTCCAGCCTGATCGCCATCGAAGTGGTCGCCTCACGCCAATACGCCGCCGCCTGGTTCCCCGGGCTGACCAAGGCCGGCTCCAGCGACCCAACCGTGCTCGGCTGGCTGGTGCAGTTCGCCCTGTTGGGGCTGTTCTTCTTCCTCAACTACCGCAGCGTGAAAACCTTCGCCAAGGCCAACAACCTGGTCAGCGTGTTCAAGTTCATCGTGCCGCTGCTGGTGATCGGCGTGCTGTTCACCTTCTTCAAGCCAGAAAACTTTGAGGTCCAGGGCTTTGCCCCGTTCGGCCTGTCCGGGGTGGAAATGGCCGTATCCGCCGGCGGCATCATCTTCGCCTACCTGGGCCTGACGCCGATCATTTCGGTGGCCAGCGAGGTCAAGAACCCGCAGCGCACCATCCCGATTGCGCTGATTCTTTCGGTGTTGCTGTCCACCGCGATCTACGCCTTGCTGCAACTGGCCTTCCTCGGCAGCGTGCCGACCGAAATGTTGGCCAACGGCTGGGCCAGCGTGACCAAGGAACTGGCCCTGCCCTACCGTGACATCGCCCTGGCCCTAGGTGTGGGCTGGCTCGCCTACCTGGTGGTGGCCGACGCAGTAATCTCGCCAAGCGGCTGCGGCAACATCTACATGAACGCCACCCCGCGCGTGATCTATGGCTGGGCGCAGACCGGCACCTTCTTCAAGTACTTCACCCGCATCGATGCAGAGTCCGGCATCCCGCGCCCGGCCCTGTGGCTGACATTTGGCCTGTCGGTGTTCTGGACCCTGCCCTTCCCGTCGTGGGAAGCGCTGATCAACGTGGTATCCGCCGCTCTGGTACTGAGCTACGCCGTGGCCCCGGTCAGTGTTGCCGCCCTGCGCCGCAATGCACCACACATGCCGCGCCCGTTCCGGGTCAAGGGCATGGCTGTGCTCGGCCCGCTGTCGTTCATCATCGCCGCGCTGATCGTGTACTGGTCGGGCTGGAACACCGTGTCGTGGCTGCTGGCCCTGCAGATCGTGATGTTCGTGCTGTACCTGCTGTGCAGCCGTTTCGTCCCCACCCAGCACCTTTCACTGGCCCAGCAAGTTCGCTCGTCGGCGTGGCTGATCGGGTTCTATGCGCTGACCATCCTGCTGTCGTGGCTGGGCAGCTTCGGCGGCTTGGGCGTCATCGGCCACCCATTCGACACCGTGGTCGTGGCGGCCTGCGCGCTGGGCATCTACTACTGGGGCGCGGCCACTGGCGTGCCTGCCCACCTGGTGCGCCTGGAAGGCGAGGACGAAAGCGAAGCCTGCGCTGAAACCTATACCGGCCGCCCTGCTGCCGTCGCTTCCTGATCTTTTACGCAAGGGACAAGCCCATGAAACAGATTCACGTCATCGACTCCCACACTGGCGGCGAACCAACCCGCCTGGTGATGAAGGGCTTTCCGCAACTGCACGGCCGCAGCATGGCCGAACAGCGCGACGAACTGCGCGAGCTGCACGACCGGTGGCGCCGCGCCTGCCTGCTGGAGCCACGCGGCAACGATGTGCTGGTTGGCGCAATGTACTGCCCGCCAGTGTCGGCCGACGCCACCTGCGGGGTGATCTTCTTCAACAACGCCGGTTACCTGAACATGTGCGGCCACGGCACCATCGGCCTGGTCGCCTCGCTACAGCACCTGGGCCTGATCGCACCGGGTGTGCACAAGATCGACACCCCGGTCGGCCAGGTCAGCGCCACCCTGCATGAAGACGGCGCCATCACCGTCGCCAACGTGCCCTCCTACCGCTACCGCCAGCATGTGGCGGTGAATGTGCCCGGCCATGGCGTGGTGCACGGCGACATCGCCTGGGGCGGCAACTGGTTTTTCCTTGTGTCCGAACACGGCCAGCGCATCGAGCTGGATAACCGCGAGGTGTTGACCGAGTACACCTGGGCCATGCTCAAGGCGCTCGAAGCCCAAGGCATCACCGGCGAAAACGGCGCGCCCATCGACCATGTCGAGCTGTTCGCCGACGACGCCAACGCCGACAGCCGCAACTTCGTGATGTGCCCCGGCAAGGCCTACGACCGCTCCCCATGCGGCACAGGCACCAGCGCCAAGCTGGCCTGCCTGGCCGCCGACGGCACGCTTGCCGAAGGCCAGACCTGGGTGCAGGCCAGCATCACCGGCAGCCAGTTTCACGGCCGTTACGAGCGTGACGGCGAGCGTATTCGACCGTTCATCACCGGCCGCGCCCACATGACCGCCGACAGCACCCTGCTGATCGACGAACAGGACCCGTTCGCCTGGGGCATCTGAGCCCCCGGCCTTTTGACCAAACCCAATTTCGCCAGGAGTAACAACAATGACCAACAACATTTTCACCGGCACCATGCCCGCCCTGATGACCCCATGCACCGCCGAGCGCAAGCCGGACTTCGACGCCTTGGTGCGCAAGGGCCGCGAACTGATCGAAGCCGGCATGAGCGCGGTGGTGTACTGCGGCTCGATGGGTGACTGGCCGCTGCTGACCGAGGCCGAGCGCCAGGAAGGCGTGGCGCGCCTGGTGGCGGCCGGTATCCCGACCATCGTCGGCACGGGCGCAGTCAACACCCGTGAGGCAGTGTCGCATGCCGCCCACGCCGCCAAGGTCGGTGCCGCCGGCCTGATGGTCATCCCTCGCGTGCTCAGCCGCGGCGCCTCGCTGATCGCCCAGAAGCATCACTTCTCGGCCATTCTGGCTGCCGCGCCGAAGCTGCCGGCGGTGATCTACAACAGCCCCTACTACGGCTTTGCCACCCGCGCCGACCTGTTCTTCGAACTGCGTAGCGCGTTCCCCAACCTGATCGGTTTCAAGGAGTTCGGCGGTGGCGCCGACCTGCGCTATGCCGCCGAGCACATCACCTCCAAGGATGACGATGTCACCCTGATGGTCGGTGTCGACACCCAGGTGGTGCATGGCTTCGTCAACTGCAACGCTACCGGCGCCATCACCGGCATCGGCAATGCGCTGCCGCGCGAAGTGCTGCAACTGGTGAGCCTGAGCAAACAGGCCGCCAAAGGCGACGCCCGGGCCCGGCGCCTGGCGCGCGAGCTGGAAGCGGCGCTGGCGGTACTGTCGTCGTTCGACGAGGGCTGCGACCTGGTGTTGTATTACAAGCACTTGATGGTGCTCAACGGCGACACCGAGTACAGCCTGCACTTCAACGAGACCGACGTACTGACCGACGCTCAGCGCAACTATGCCGAACAGCAGTACGCGCTGTTCCGCAGCTGGTACGCCAGCTGGTCGGCTGAGCAGAACATCGCCTGAGCTGCCACTGCTCCCACTGTGGGAGCGGGCGTGCCCGCGAATCAGGCGACCCGGTGCATGGCACCGGCTTCGCCGGTGTTCGCGGGTGAACCCGCTCCTACAGGGGTCGTAATCCCCCCCATGCATCTGCATTAGATATCCAAGGAGGCTACATGCCCCTCACAGGCAACCTGCTGATCGGCCAGAGCCCGGTAACCGGCAGCCGCGACGCCATCCGTGCCATCGACCCAACCACCGGTCAGACGTTGGAGCCGGCCTACCTCGGCGGCACAGGCGAACACGTGGCCCAGGCCTGCGCGCTGGCCTGGGCGGCATTCGACGCCTACCGCGAAACCTCGCTCGAACAACGAGCAGACTTCCTTGAAGCCATCGCCACACAGATCGAGGCCCTCGGCGATGCCCTGATCGACCGCGCCGTGACCGAAACCGGTCTGCCCAAGGCACGCATTCAGGGCGAGCGTGGTCGTACCTGCACCCAGCTACGCACCTTTGCCCGTGTAGTGCGGGCCGGCGAATGGCTGGACGTGCGGGTCGACAGCGCCCTGCCTCAGCGCCAGCCCCTCCCCCGCGCTGATTTGCGCCAGCGCCAGGTGGCCCTGGGGCCAGTCGCCGTGTTCGGCGCCAGCAATTTCCCGCTGGCCTTCTCGGTAGCCGGTGGTGACACCGCGTCGGCATTGGCCGCTGGCTGCCCCGTGGTGGTCAAGGCCCACAGTGCCCACCCCGGCACCAGTGAGCTGGTCGGCCAGGCAGTGGCGCAAGCAGTGAAGCAGTGCGCGTTACCGAACGGTGTGTTCTCGCTGCTTTATGGCTCGGGCCGTGAAGTGGGCATTGCCCTGGTCAGCGACCCGCGTATCAAGGCCGTTGGTTTCACCGGCTCGCGCAGCGGTGGCATGGCGCTGTGCCAAGCCGCCCAGGTGCGCCCGGAGCCCATCCCGGTATATGCCGAAATGAGTTCGATCAACCCAGTGTTCCTGTTCGACGCTGCTCTGCAAACCCGTGCCGAAGCACTGGCACAAGGTTTCGTCGCCTCGCTGACCCAGGGCGCCGGCCAGTTCTGCACCAACCCGGGCCTGGTAATCGCCCGGCAGGGGCCGGCGCTGCAGCGGTTCATCACTGCAGCCGCCGGTTACGTGCAGCAGGCCCCCGCCCAAACCATGCTCACCCCCGGCATTTTCAGTGCCTACCAGGCCGGTATCGCAGCCCTGGCAGACAACCCCTGCGCCCAAACCATCGCCAGTGGCCAAACCGATCAGGGCCCCAACCAGTGCCAGGCACAGTTGTTCGTGACCCAGGCCGAAGCGTTTCTCGCCGACCCGGCGTTGCAGGCTGAAGTGTTCGGTGCAGCGTCGCTGGTCGTTGCCTGCACCGACGATGAGCAGGTCCGCCAGGTAGCCGAACACCTGGAAGGTCAGCTGACCGCCACCCTGCAACTGGACGAGGCCGACATCGACAGCGCTCGCGCCCTGCTCCCCACCCTTGAGCGCAAGGCCGGGCGCATTCTGGTCAATGGCTGGCCGACGGGTGTCGAGGTGTGCGATGCCATGGTCCACGGCGGGCCGTTCCCGGCCACTTCCGATGCCCGCACCACCTCGGTGGGCACCGCGGCGATCCTGCGATTCCTGCGCCCGGTTTGCTATCAGGACTTCCCCGATGCGCTGTTGCCGCAGGCATTGAAACACGGCAACCCGCTGCAACTGCGGCGCCTGCTAGACGGCAAACGGGAAGGCTGAGCATGCTCGAAACCGCTGAAACCGATATTGCCGTGGTCGGCGCAGGCATCGTCGGCGTCGCCTGTGCCTTGCAACTGGCCCGCCAGGGCCGTCGGGTAACCCTGGTCGACCGCCAGGCACCCGGCCTTGGCGCGTCCTTCGGCAATGCCGGGCACCTGGCAACCGAGCAAGTGTTCCCGATTGCCGACCTGTCGATCCTCAAGCGCCTGCCTCGCATGCTGCTCGACCCGATGGGCCCGCTGCGCCTGGACTGGAAACACCTGCCCAAGGCCATGCCGTGGTTCACCCGGCTGCTGCTCAACCTGCGCCCGGCGCCGTTCCAGCGCAGCGTGGCGGGCATCCGCACGCTGAACGAAGGCAGCCTGGGCGCCTGGCAACGGCTGTTGGGCTCGATCGGGCGCAGCGAGTTGTTTCAAGAGGATGGTTCGTTGCTGGTGTTCGAGAAGCCTGAGTCACGCCAGGCGTTGGAGGCGTTGCGCACACGCATGCAACAGCAGGCGGTGCCGGTGGACTTCTGGTCGGCCGAAACCGTGCGCGAAGCGGCGCCGCAACTCAGCCCGTCACTGTTGGGCGGGCTGTTCTTCCCGCGCACGGGGCACTTCATCGACCCTTATCGGGTGGTGTGCGAATTGTTCGAAGCGGCCAAAGCCAGTGGTGTGCGCTTTGTCCAGGCGCAGGTCGATGGCGGGCAGTTGCACAGTGCCGGCGTGAGCCTTGCCAGCGACCAAGGCATGCTCAATGCCCGCCAGGTGCTTGTCAGCTGTGGCGCCCATTCTGCAAAACTGACTGCCGCGCTGACAGGCACGCGAGTGCCGCTGGATACCGAACGCGGCTACCACCTGATGTTGCCGGGTGAGCACCAGCGCCTGCCGTTTGCAGTCACCTCGCTTGAGCGAAAATTCATCATGACGCCCATGGCCGAAGGCTTGCGCCTGGCGGGCACAGTAGAGTTTGCCGGGCTGCAGGCACCGCCGAGCATGCAGCGGGCTTGGCAGTTGCACCGGTTGAGCAAGGGGTTGTTCCGGCACGACTTGAGCGTCGAAGGGGCAACGCCGTGGATGGGTTTCAGGCCTTCGTTGCCAGACTCATTGCCAGTAATCGACAGGGTGTGCGATGGGCGGGTGCTGTTGGCGTTTGGGCATCAGCACCTAGGGTTGACCCAGGCGGCGGTGACGGCGGAATGGGTGGGGCGGTTGGCTGAGCAGGCTGGTGGGCCTGAGATGGGCGCATACCGACTGGACCGGTTTTAGCCTCTACCGGCCCATTCGCGGGCAAGCCCACTCCCACAGAGAGGGTGCAGTATCTGAAACCTGCGGTGTCTCTGTGGGTGCGGGCTTGCCCGCGAATGGGCTGCAAAGCAGCCCCTCCAAGCCTCAGCGGTAACGCTCGAGCCAGTGCGCATAAGGCGCCGGCAAGGTCCAGGAGGCTTTTTCCACCCCCAGCTCCTTGGCCGCAAAGTAAGCCCAGTGCGGGTCGGCCAGGTGCGCGCGCCCTACCGAAACCAGATCCAGCTGGTTGGCCTGCAATGCGGCCTCCGCCAACTGCGGCGTACCAAAGCCCCACGCCGACGTCACGGGCAGCTTCGCTTCGCGGCGCACGCGCTCGGCAATCGGCCCCATGAACGCTGGCCCCCAGGGGATGTGGGTGTCGGGAATGGTGAAGCCGACACTCACGCTCAGCAGGTCGAGCCCACCGGCCTTGAAGCGACGGGCCAGTTCGATCGACTCTTCCAGGGTCTGCTCATCGCGGCCATCGTATTCCAACACACCAAAGCGCGCGGTCAGCGGCAGGTTCTCCGGCCACACTTCGCGCACGGCGGCCAGTGTTTCCAGCAGGAAGCGGCTGCGATTTTCGAAGCTGCCACCGTAGGCATCGGTGCGCTTGTTGGAGTGCTCGGAGAAGAAGCTCTGGCCCAGGTAGCCATGGGCAAAGTGCAGTTCTATCCACTCGAAGCCGGCATCACGCGCACGGCGGGCGGCATCGACGAAGTCCTGCTTGACCCGGGCGATATCGTCCAACGTCATTTCGCGTGGCACTTTCGGCAGGTGCGCGCCAAAGGCAATGGCAGACGGGGCAATGGTCTCCCAGCCGCGCGCGTCGTCGGCGGCAATGTGGTCATCACCCTCCCACGGGCGGTTGGCGCTGGCCTTGCGCCCGGCGTGGGCGATCTGGATACCCGGCACGGAGCCGGCAGCCTTGATGGCCTGCACCACCGGTACGAACGCCTGAGCGTGGGCATCGCTCCAGATACCGGCGCAACCGGGGGTGATACGCCCTTCCGGCGCCACAGCAGTGGCCTCGACCACCAGCAAGCCGGCACCACCACGGGCCAAGCCGGCCAGGTGAACGTGGTGCCAGTCGTTGATCATGCCGTCTTCGGCCATGTACTGGCACATCGGCGGAATGGCAATCCGGTTACGCAGGGTGACGTCTTTGAGGGTGTAGGGTTCGAACAGTGCGGACATGGGAAACTCCGGGTTCATTTGAATACTGTTGTTCGATCATAATCGAACTATGGCAATTAATGAAACCCCCGTTATCATGTCAACCATGCGAGCCTATAAACATCCCAACCCCGACGACCTCATTCTTGAACGCCTGCTCTATGCGCTCAGCGACCCCGTGCGCCTGGAAATCGTCCGCCACCTGGCCGGCGTGGCCGAGGCCAGCTGTGGCGAGCTGGATGGAGGTCGGCCGAAGTCGAGCATGTCCCACCACTTCCGTGTGTTGCGTGATGCAGGGCTGGTGCAAACCCGCAATGTGGGGACTACCCATATGAATTCGCTGCGTAGCGAGATGCTGGGCGAGCGGTTTCCCGGGCTGCTGGAGTGCATCCTGCGCCAGCAGTGATACCTGTGCAGGCCTCTTCGCGGGTGAACCCGCTCCTACCAGGGATGGCGATAAGCCTGAGGGTTGCGCTGTGCTTGGCAACAAAAAAGCCACGAGGTCTCCCCCGTGGCTTTCTTTCACAACAATGGCCGGTTACAGCGCCATGTCGTTCTCAGGCTTGCTCTCAACCGGCTTGCTTGCCGCGCCACCGAATTCAACGCTGGCGTCGATCACCGGCGGTTTACCCAGTTGCAGCACTTCAGCGGTGTAGTTCCACTCTTTCTGGGTGGCCGCTGCCGAGTCGTTCAGCTTGGTGCCGTAGCTCGGTACGATTTCCTTGATCTTGGCCTGCCACTCCGGGGTAGCGACCTTGTCCTTGAACACGGTTTCCAGCACGTTCAGCATGATCGGCGCAGCGGTCGAAGCACCTGGCGAGGCACCCAGCAGACCCGCGATAGTGCGGTCTTCGGAAGCCACCACTTCGGTACCCAGCTTCAGCACGCCGCCCTTGTCGGCATCACGCTTGATGATCTGCACACGCTGGCCGGCCTGCCACAGGCGCCAGTCTTCCTTCTTGGCATTCGGGAAGTAGGTGCGCAGGGCTTCGAAGCGGTCATCGTCAGACAGCATCAGCTGGCCAGCGAGGTACTCGACCAGCGGATACTGGTCGATACCCACCTTGGTCATCGGCCACACGTTGTGGGTGGTGGTGCTGCTCAGCAGGTCCAGGTAAGAACCGTTCTTCAGGAACTTGGTCGAGAAGGTAGCGAACGGGCCAAACAGGATGACGCGCTTGCCGTCCAGCACGCGGGTGTCCAGGTGCGGGACCGACATGGGTGGCGCACCGGTCGAGGCAATGCCATAGGCCTTGGCCATGTGCTGCATGGCCACGGTCGGGTTCTCGGTCACCAGGAACGAGCCACCCACCGGGAAGCCTGCGTATTCCTTGGCTTCCGGGATGCCCGACTTCTGCAGCAGCTTCAGCGCGCCGCCGCCGGCACCGATGAACAGGAACTTGGCGTCGGTGGCCGACTCGGTACCGTCCTTCAGGTTCTTGTACTCGACGTGCCAGGAGCCGTCCTTGTTGCGGGTGATGTCCTGCACTTCGCTGGACAGCTTCAGCTCGAAGCCTTTCTGGGTCTGCAGGTGGCCAACGAACTGGCGGGTGATCTCGCCAAAGTTGACGTCGGTGCCGATCGGTGTCCAGGTCACGGCCAGCTTCTGGTTCGGGTCGCGGCCTTCCATCATCAGCGGGACCCACTTGGCGATCTGCGCGTGGTCCTCGGAGTACTGCATCGGACGGAACAGCGGGCTGGCCTGCAGTGCGTCGTAACGCTTCTTGAGGAACTTGATGTTGTCGTCGCCCCACACGAAGCTCATGTGCGGGGTGGTGTTGATGAACGAGTGCGGGTTCTTCAGCACGCCCTGGCGTACCTGCCACGACCAGAACTGGCGGGAAATCTGGAAGGCTTCGTTGATTTCGATGGCCTTGGAGATGTTGACGTTGCCGTCTTTGTCTTCCGGGGTGTAGTTCAGCTCGGCCAGCGCGGAGTGGCCGGTACCGGCGTTGTTCCAGCCGTTGGAGCTTTCTTCGGCCACGCCATCCAGGCGCTCGACCATTTCCATCGACCAGCTTGGCTCCAGCTCGTGCAGCCACACGGCCAGGGTGGAGCTCATGATGCCGCCGCCGACCAGCAGCACGTCTACTTTCTTGGTTTCTGCAGCGTGCGCTTGCATGACGCTTGCAGCGACCGCCAGACCCAGCAAGGTCTTGCCAGCTTTCTTGAACATTGATCAATTCCAGTCAGGAGAACAGGGTGAGGGCCTGTGGCTGGCCCCGGTAAAGCGTGTTCTTCAGCGCAGGCTTTTTGTTGATCATTGTTCAGCAGCCAGAGAACCAGAAAACGGCTCGGCCTTTGGTCGAATTGACCGACAAGGCTGAATCGTTTTTCCGATTGTATCTGAAATGCCAGCACAAACAAATTGCAGGCAGACGCGTCAAGGCGACCGGTTGCCCCAGCGGCAGTTTGTCACGTCAAAAACAAAAACCCCCGGCCATGTGCATGACCGGGGGCCTTGGATCACGCCGCAAGCGTCGCGATCAGGGTACCGCCAAGATTACTGCTGCTGAGGCAGTTTATCGATCGGGCCGCAGCCACCGATGATCTTGGAGATGGAAACCGAAGGGTGGAACAGGTAGTCGTAGGTGCAGTTTTTCGGTTGGTTGTAAACTTGGCCAGTGCAACCCGACAGCAGGGCAACACCCGAAACGACAGCAACGGCAACGGTGGCCTTGAACAGCTTTTTCATTACTCAGTCCTTTAAATGAATCATCTTCGACCATCGTCTGATGGCCGCGGAATCATACAGACTCCAGGCATTGGATCCAAGCCGCACTTGGCACAGGTTCTTTGCAACTGTGCAACAACAGGTTGAAAAGCGCGCCGTTGGCGACGATAGTTCAGCGCACTGCCTTCGCAATGCCCAACAGGAACTCACCATGCTTGGCGTCACCGACTACGGCGCATTCGTCATCGCCTTCCTTATTCTTCTGGCCATCCCCGGCCCGGGCAATTTCGCCCTGATCACCGCCACCGGCAAGGGCGGTATCAAGGCAGGCCTGGCCGCGACCTGTGGCGTGATCGTGGGTGACCAGGTGCTGCTGTGGCTGGCGGTAGCCGGCGTCGCCACCCTGCTGGCCACCTACCCTGCCGCCTTTCATATGGTGCAGTGGGCGGGGGCTGCATACCTGGCCTACCTGGGCCTGCGCATGCTGCTGAGCAAACCCGGTGGTGCAGCACACACCTGCCGCATGGACAACGGCCAGTACCTGCGCCAGACCATGATGATCACCCTGCTCAACCCCAAGGCGATCATGTTCTACATGGCGTTTTTCCCGCTGTTCGTCGACCCGGTGAAGCACCAAGGGCTGGTGACGTTCGGTTTCATGGCGGCGACAGTGGCGGTGGTGACCTTCCTGTATGGGCTGATTGCCGTGGTGCTGACCCATCAACTGGCCGAGCGCATGCGCGCCAACCCGCGAATTACCAATATGTTCGAGCGACTGGCGGGGGCTTGCCTGGTGGGATTCGGCATCAAACTGGCGGCGATGCGCTGATCCCAAGCCCGACAGGGTCCGGGCACACCTGACAGCAAAAAAAGCCCCCGGCAACTCAGGGTTCCCGGGGGCTTGTTCACTCAGCCATTACCCAATCAATTGGTCTCCAGCTGATACGCCTTGCTCACGAACAACGCTGCAAACAGGCTCTTGCCTTCCTTGAAGGTGTACTGCTCTTCGAAACTGCCGTCTTCGACCAGCTTCTGCCCGATGGCGCATTCCGAATCGCTGTGGTTCTTGGCCTTGGCGCCAAAGTCACTGCTCCACGACGACAGCCCAACCTCCTGGCAGAAGGCCGCGAACTTCGCCTTGGGGACTTGCTGTTGGTAATCGCTGAAAGCCTCTTTCAGCGATTTGAAGCCACTGTAGCTCACCGAGTAGTTCTCGACCTTGGCCTTGCGGGCAAAGCCGCTGACCGCTTCAGCCAACACCGCCTGGCCGGTGTACGGGCTGTACGCGCCAATCAGCATCGCGCTCAGGGCACTCTTGAGCTGGGTTTCGACATCGTCCAGCTCCGGCAGCGACTGGAAGTCGGCCTTGCGCACGATCTCCCCCACCTTGGAGCCGTCGTTGCGGTGGGTGACCACGAACGCCATCGAGCCTTCGCCATCGCTGGAGCGCTTGATGGTGAAGTCCAGGTCGACCGTGGTACCAAAGTCACCGGTGCTGCTGACCAGAAACGCGCCGGTTACTGGCTGGCGCACCGCCATGTTGGCGCCCCAGGTGAAATTCGACGGGGCGGCCCGACCATTGGCGGCCAGCTCGGCACGTGGCTGGACTTCGTCGCTGACATCCGCCACCAGCACGACTTCAGCCCCCTTGCTGGCAACGTAAGGGTTGGCCATCTGCATGCCCAGCAACTGGATATGAATGCTGCCATCCTTGCTGTCTCCGTCATGGGCCAGCTTCAGCGCATCAGCCTTCAGGTACACCCCGGCCACATTGCGGCTGACATTGAGCTGGTACTTGGCCCAGCCCGCCAGGCCTTCTTCAGCCGAACCACCCTGTACGGACTCCATCAAGCCCGACAGGCCGCGCAGGAACTGCTGGGCGCCATTGGTCTGCGCCGCCGCCACGCGGATCTCCGGGTCGGCTACCGTCAGGTTGCCGGAAAACGCCGAGTAGGAAATGTCCCCCTCCGACAGCACATCCTCAAGGAAATAGCGCTCCTTGAAGTCGTCGTAGTAGGCCAGCGCAGCCTTCTTGCCCGAGCTGGCGACCATCGCATAGCCACCACCGAGCACCAGCACCGCTGCGGCCACACCGCCAATCAGCAGCTGCTTCTTGTTCATCTGTTTGATCATGGTGTTTGCCTCACTGGACCATGGCGGAAGCGTTGTTCCAGTCGTTCACGTACTTTTGGGAGACCTCGGGGGTCCAGCTGAAATCGATACCGGCGTTGGGGAATTCCTTGGCCAGCACGGCGCCGAACGACACGCGGTCGGCACAGTGGTCCTGCTTGCAGGCCTCGGGTTCACCGGCGCTGTAGGCACGGTAGGTAGGCACGGCGCGGCCGTCGTCCAGCGGGTAGTACGGCGTGGCGTTGGCCACCTGGGTCACGTACCAGCCTTCGCTGTATTCCTCGTCCGCAACCAGGCGGCCGTTGCTCGGGAAGTCGATGCTGTAGAAGTCACCCTTCTTGCCGGTGACGTGCACCATCATCGGCACTACGCTGGCCGAGGTCGCAGGGTTTTGCTGCTCCAGTGGCGAAGCGAAGCGCACCTTGATACCGGCCATCTGCGCCAACGCCTCGGTTTCGCGCCCCTTGAAGTCGCTCATGCCGTCCTGCAACTGCTGGTAACGCTCCAGCACACGGGTGTGCACGCGGGCCAGTTCCTGTTGGCGCTGACGCTGCTCACGCACACGCTGCTGCTCTCGCTGTACCGCCCAGTTGGCACCGTCGCGCACATCGAAGAACAGGCCTTGGCGGTTGATGCCGATGCGATTGCGGGTGATCTTCTGCGCGTCGTTGCCCCAAATGTTGTTCGAGATCGCCGACAGGTCTTTGACGATGAACAGGTTGGCCACATCGGTGGTGGTCGGCGAGGTGGTCTTGATCAGGTCGAAGATTTCCAGCGCAGCTTCCTTGTACTTGGTCGCGTCCAGGGCAAACGACTCGTCCGGGGTGACCGCGACGTAGTAAGGGTCGCTGCTGAACGGGCGGAGCACGCCGTAGCTGGAGCGGGTGAACGTCAGGTACACCTTCATCTGCCGGCCGGGGATCTCACCGACCAGGAACGCGGCCTGGTCAGCTTGCGGCGTGAGATAAGAAACGGCCTTGTCCTTTACCGCAGGCTCAAGGTTCTTGTTGAAGATCAAACCACTCGGGTGAGCATAGACGCGGGTCCAGTTATCACCCCGGTAGGTACCCACGGCCTTCCAGCTGATTTTGTCGAAGCTGCCTTCACCAAAGCCGGACGCCGGGCACGGCATGGCCGGGGTGGTGCCGAACGACAGGGTGTCGCCATCGCCGATGATCGAGGTACTGAGCACCCATTTGCAGCCGGTGCCGTCCGTTACCTGCATCAGGTTGCGGTTTTCCAGGACCACCGAGCGACCGAAGTCCGAAGTGGGGGCTGCGGCGACTGCTGTGGCAGGTGCCGGAGCGGGGGCAACTGCTGCAGCCGGCGCCGGGGCGGCAGTGGCAGGCGCAGCAGCCAGAGTTACCAGCCCCAGGTTGCTGGCATTGCCCGAGCCGCTGGCGTACAGGTTGCCCTTGGCATCGACCGCCTTCCAGCTCACCTTGGCGGTCGAGCAGTCCTTGGCGAACACGAACGGCAGCTTGGTCAGCAGGCCCGACAGCAGTTCCTGGTTATCCCAGGCCGGGCGGGTGATGGTCAGGTCTACCTGGGGTTTGCACCAGGTGGTGGCATCCCCGGGCACTTCGACCTTGATGTTGTCTTTCTTGGAAAAGGCCAGCTCGTGGGCGAACGCCTGCGGTACCAGACCACAAGCGCCGATCACAGCCAGCGCGAGCGCGTGCTTTTTCATGGAGTTCCTCAGATCAGTTCCCAGGTGCCGTTGGCTTGTTTGCAGAAGGTGTTCTGCTCTTGTTCGGTCTGGCCGCTTTGCGATTTCAGGCTGACGGTGACCGGGCGGCAGGCCGCTTCGGCGGCAACTGTCTGGGTTGGCAGCGACTGCACCGAGTCCAGGTCGAAGCCTTGGGTTTCCTTGCTGGCGGCAACGTCCAGCTCGTCCAGGTTGACGGCTGGCGTTACACGCTTGGCAACCGCTTGCGCCTTGGGCTAGACGTAGTTCTTGTGCACATAGCCCACGGTCACACCCTTGCGGCCGACCAGAATCCAGTCACCGGTGGAGCCCACGGCGGTGAATTCGGTGTGGTTCTTCAGGCTGCCGACCTTCTCGCCAGTCTGGTTAGGCGCAGCACGCACGTTGAGGTTGTCGCTGATGGTCACATACGGCTCGTTGATCAGCTTCATCGACGGCACCGCCTGGATCTTCGGCGCGCGCTTGACCTCGACCTGCTTGGTCTTGGTGTATTCCTTGCCCGGCACGATCTGCGCGGTGGCGCCGGAGTGGTCGGACTTCCAGGTCACTGGCTGGGCACTGGCAGTGGTTTGCTGCTGGCTCAGCACTTCCTGCGTACGCAGCGCCAGGGCTTGCTGGTCCTTTTCATCGAGCATGTGGCCGATGCGGTTGCCCACGTAGGCGCCAATGCCACCTGCGATCAGCGCAGCGGCGATCTTGCCGTTGCCACTGCCCATGGTCGAGCCGATGGCCACACCGGCCAGGCCACCGATCACGGTGCCCGCTTGCTCTTTGCTGATCCCGAGCTGTGCACAGGCCGTGGTAGAGGCGATGGCGACCGCCAGAAGGGACGCGACGAATTTCTTACGCAAGTGGAGCACTCCATTTTCGGTGGGGCGCACAGCCGCGTACCGCAGCCAATGGTTGGCGGCAGCATTCGAGTTTGTGCGGGGTTTTCAGAAAGTGTGCAGCACTGGCCGCAGACGACAATTCAGCCGTCCAGCGAGGGGCGCAGGGGGAGACCAGTACGGCGCAAAGCATCCAACGAATCCATGTCAGGAAGAGTTCATCGCCCAGCGCGCGTAATCATTACGGCGTGTGGCCTGGGCGTGAGTGGCGTATCAGAGGGCCGCATTGTAGCCCAAGGTGCCATTGGCAGTTCAAGACAAAATGTTGCAGGAAGCCTGTCTGATTGATTAGTAGAAATCCGTCCTACAACTTCTACTCAGAATTATCCCCTTCCTTGTAGGGCGTTTCCCAAACATACTGCCAACCCGCTCAAACGGTTGCGACGGATTCGGTCGCGCTCTAGTCTCGGCTCGTCGTTGTGAAATCAGCGACCGGCTTTGACAGGCCGACTACTCAAGTTTCCGTTGCAGCGCTTAATGGCAGCTGTGCATGGGGCACATTCGTGTGCGCCGGGTCCTTGGGTACCGGTCTGTCAACCCATGTATAGCTGCCTCCATTCGTTTGACAGCGTTGCCAGGCGGCTCCACTACCCAAGGAGCTTACATGCGCAAGACAGTCCCCGATCCACCCTACTCCCCCCATTCCACCCAGATCCTGCAAGACACCCTGGTCCAGTCCTCAGAGTACGTACTCTGCGCCCTGTCCGTCGCGCGTCAATCCGTGCAACTCAAACCTACCGCCCACAGCTCGATCGTGATGCAGGCCGTGATCCATGAAATGGAAGCGGTACAGGGGCTGGTCGAGTCGGCATTGATGCAGTTGCAGATGCGGCCGCATTTACCCACAGAGCCTCACACCTTGCATTAGCAGGTCAGGCCTCTTCGCGGGCACGCCCGCTCCCACAGGGTCATCACAGCCGTCATGCACTGCACAGCACCTGTGGGAGCGGGCATGCCCGCGAAGAGGCCAGCCCAGGCAACCCAGAATCCAGGGAAACAAAACAATGCCCACCGACAACACAACAGAACCCACCACAGTCGGCAAGACCTGCTTCTACCAAGGCGAAAACAACACCCACCCGCTGTTCCGCATCGAACCCGGCACCCCCTGCCAGGACGCCCGCGAACAGGCGTCCGAACTGATGGGTTACGTGCGCGACCTGATCATCACCGGCCTGATGGACGGCGACCAGAAACTGATCTGGGCCTCGCATTACCTGAGCGCGATGGCCAAGGCGCTGTTGGATGATGCTGAGCTGGGGGTGATGAAAAAGTAAGGTCAACCCAATAGCCCGTTTGTTGCGCCGAATATCGGAAATACTTCGTACGAACGGGCTTGACTGGCTACCTGATGCTCAAGCGTAGCGATAAATCGGATCGAATCGGAGCCCCTAACCGACCCAAGGAAATTCTTGATGCGTTACGAGGCAAACAACTAAGAGCGACACATGCCCCCCCGAGGATATGCCCATCCTTGAACTGGACTTGAGCAATACCAAGCGCTTCGAGGCTTGCCGCTTTCTCGACAGCTCCGAGGCCATCGGGGCTTTTCTGGCAGATACAACGAAGGCTAATGACGCTCAAACCTTAGTGTTTGCTTTGGGTGAAGAGGTGAAAGCCAAGGCATGAATATCTTGCGCAAGGTGCAGCCGTCAATTGGGAATGGATAAAACAGGCGGCTCCACGATGCAGCAGTTGATGCTGGCCTTAGGGGGCATAGCGGCCCCACCCCGAAGCAGCTAAACCCTGGTATTTCTGCCAGTTCAGCAAGTCACTAGAGATAACACATAATGACCTCAGCAACCATCAGTGAGAAAATCGAAAGGGGCCATCCGTTATGAGCAACACTCGAAGCAGCACGGAAGCGTCGTTTTTACTGCATCGTACCTACAGCCCCTACGGATACCACACACTGGTGCCTGGAATTTCAACGCAGCTTGCATTTAATAGCGAACATATACTGACAAGGATCAATTGTTATCTACTCGGCAATGGCAAGCGAGCCTACAGCCCCGTTCTGATGCGCTTTCTAAATCCAGACCCGCTCAGCCCATTTCATCGTGGCGGCTTAAATGCATACGCCTATTGCGCTTGTGACCCGGTGAACAGAACTGACCCTAGCGGCTATAGCTGGTGGCGCCCCCAAAGACCTCGTCCACTGACAGATGTTAAACAAGGAAAACTCAGCAGTGAGGTCGAGCTAATGAAAGGCTATATGGACGATAACAAGGCACAGATTAATATGCCTACGCATGTGAATTTTTTCAAAAATGACATCCGCCCGGAGCAGAAGCATAAATGGGTAATGACAGAGGATAATAAATTCATTATCGGCAGCTACGATGATGCCTCAGGTACTGACCCTTCGCACTCAAGCATAGTGGCCATTGCTGCAAAATCTGAAATTTCGCATCCCACAGCAATTTCTGCTGGCATGCTTACAATAAAGGACGGGGTTATTCAGCTAAATAACGAAAGCGGTCATTATCTAACGCCTTTTGACACCTTGGCCTACGTCAAAAACCACCTGAAAAAACTCGAGGGGTGGAAGGCGTCCGGACTTAAAATCCGACGTGTACGATTTGAGCACGACTGAGTGCCACTTGAAGACTCAGGTTTGCTTCCAGCTCTACCAGCTCTCTGAACCGAAGGTTTGAATGTCAAGAAAGGTCGCAAATCTGCCCCAAATCTGCCCTAACTGAAACCCCTGAAACGACGAAGCCCCCGAAAACATCAACGTTTTCGGGGGCTTCGACTACTTCGCGTATGGCGGAGAGATAGGGCCCCTCAACCAATCGATTTCCCCCCCAGTAAACCCAATAAAAACTGGACGTCCACGTGAAAAGTAGGGCCGAACAGACGCTCGACCCTTTGTTAGAACTAACGAAGGCTGCTTTGAGACTCGGAATCCCAGCTCATCTCCTTCAGACGGTACCAGGCTCTCTCTAAGTGAGCGGGCTTTAGATACATCTTCTTCCGCTCACTCCAGTCATGCACAGCCCTGATGGCCAGCTCAGGATAATCTTTCGCCCCGGTGGTATTGCACATAACCCAGTGAACGGTACTTAGCAGCTCCATTCCATACGGATCTTCAAATCCGTCAATTAGCTCTACAACTCTTTCCATACGATGCATGGTTTCAACATCATTACACAGAAACTGTTCGGCCTCTTCGACAGCCCCCATCTTTAGCTCCAACGGCTTAGTGGGGTCATCCTGACCATCACCATAGCCATGGATAAAGTGGCCATCTAACTTAATCAGTACCTGCCTAAGATTCTTAGCATATGGGCCATACTGCTTAGCCTCAAACTGAAGTCGAAGTGGCTTGCCGCTTTCCTGTAAGAAGTACACAAGCTTATGCACTTCGAGCAAACTGACAAATGGGTCAAGGAGCCCTTTTAGATATCGATCCATCAATAGAATCAGCGCGGCACGGCCATCGGTCATCTTTGGACGCTCTGTTCTGTTCGGCATTTCCTTTGCTGCTGGCGCGCCAGATGGCGGGTATAACAAAACCTCGACCTCTGGCAAAACCGAAAACGCCTCCACAATTGCCGGCTGAACTTCCTCCCACTTAAGGCCACCCAATCCGCAACCAAGTGGAGGAATTGCAATCGACTTGATATCCAACTCATTCACTTTACGCACTAGATCATCAAGGCCGCTTTGGATGTTCTCCAGCTTGCTCTTTGACTTCCAATGCCCTTTGGTTGGAAAGTTTATAATCCAACGCGGACCACCAACTAACCCGCCAAGATCAAACACATGAACCTTACCCAGCTTTACGGCATCATTCTTGCAGGCATCCTGATAGCTTTTGAACATACCAGGAAATGCTTGCTTGAATTGCAGCGCGATACCTTTGCCCATGACACCCTCAGTGTTCACGGTGTTCACCAATGCCTCAGCGGGTGCTGTAAGAAGGTTTCCTTTGCTAAGCTTGATCATATTAAAAGTACCAGGCATTTTTGACGCTCACTTCAGGCTGATGTGTCGACTCGCGCATAACCTCTTGCACTCTCTCAACCGCCGCCTGACTATGACAGCCAATAAAATGGATTCCCCGCCAAGGGAATTGCCCTGCAACCAAGAACTCTGATTGCTTTTGATGCCGTTTCTCTCCCCAATACTTGGCATTGATTGTGGACCAATCCAAGTCAGCGAGCTTATCAATATCGTTATAAAAGTCTGTGTGCCTAGCGCCAGCATTGCCGTCGCTGAAGGCCCAATGCCGTTGAAGCTCGATACCGGTACCGACTGAACTCACGAGGTGGACGATGTCACGTTGACACCCCGCAGGCTTGCCCGTATTACCCATGTTGACGGTGTAAAGCATCGGAGTACGCGGACAAAAATAAAAAGGTACAAACTCCCCAACATACATAGATTCGCAGCAGTCAACGCTTATCTCTTGGAGCCTGCGAAGCTTGATGTGATCGTAGCCAATGACCGAATGCTGCCCCGATTGAACCATCACTGCATCTGACTGAAGGCCAGAGGCAATAATTCCGGGCAGATTGGCAATATCTGTGATGTGGTAGATCAGTACGTCTTCAGGTCTGGATTTCATAGATCGCGCCTGCATTGGCATCTGGTGGCCAGTCCGCTCAGCGACCGTGACGACTGTCACCAACGCCTGCGTTCTGAACTGTCCTTGTTGGGACACGAATACTATGTGTTTTTCGCACGTTCTGCAGAGCTTTCGACAGCCCACAGGGAGTGTAGGCACAGGAGCCGCCCAAGGACATTGCTAAGCGTGACATTGCCCACAACGTCACCACGCAAAAGACATGCACCTGCCACTAATACCAGTCGGCAAAGTGATACAAATGAGTAGTACAACAGGAAATAAAAAACCCCTGCAACTCATTGAATTGCAAGGGTTTTCTATGTATGGCGGAGAGATAGGGATTTGAACCCTAGGTACTGTTGCCAGTACAACGGATTTCGAATCCGTCCCGTTCGACCACTCCGGCATCTCTCCAATGCCGCGCATCATACCAGCGTTCTTTTAAAACGCAAATCTTTTTTTCAAAAAAACCGCGTGGTATCAGGCGCTTGCGTGAACGTGCCGCTTACAGCGGCACGCCCAGGCGCTTGGCAACTTCTTCGTAGGCTTCGATCACGTCGCCCAGGCCCTGACGGAAGCGGTCCTTGTCCATCTTCTTGCGGGTTTCTTTGTCCCACAGGCGGCAGCCGTCCGGGCTGAACTCGTCGCCCAGCACGATCTGGCCGTGGAATACGCCGAACTCCAGCTTGAAGTCGACCAGCAGCAGGCCGGCGTCATCGAACAGCTTGCTCAGCACTTCGTTGACCTTCAACGACAGCTTCTTCATTTCTACCAGTTGCTCGGCGGTGCCCCAGCCGAACGCGACAACGTGGGATTCGTTGATGAAGGGGTCGCCCTTCTCGTCGTTCTTCAGGAACAGCTCGAAGGTGGACGGCTCCAGCTTGATGCCCTCCTCCACGCCCAGGCGCTTGACCAGGCTGCCGGCAGCGTAGTTACGCACCACGCACTCGACCGGAATCATGTCCAGCTTCTTCACCAGGCACTCGTTGTCGCCCAGCAGCTTGTCGAACTGGGTCGGCACGCCGGCTTCTTCCAATTTCTGCATGATGAAGGCGTTGAACTTGTTGTTCACCATGCCTTTGCGGTCGAGTTGTTCGATACGCTTGCCGTCGAACGCCGAAGTGTCGTTACGGAACAGCAGGATCAAGCGGTCGGCGTCGTCGGTCTTGTAAACCGATTTGGCCTTGCCGCGGTAAAGTTCTTCGCGTTTTTCCATGATTGGGCTCCGCTTGCTTGAGGTGTTGGGCTAGGCGATTTCGCGCCAGTCGAGCCCGTGTTCCTGATTCGCCACCTGGAGCCAGTCCGGGTCACACCCGAGGGTGTCGACAAAGCACTGGCGGGCCAAGTGTGGCAGGTTGTTCTTGCTGCTGAGGTGGGCCAGCACCAGGTGTTGCAGGTTGTTCCAGCCCAACTCGTGCACCAGGCGCGCGGCCTGGTGGTTGTTCAAATGCCCTTGCATGCCACCCACCCGCTGCTTCAGAAAAGCCGGGTAGTGACCACGTGCCAGCAGGTCGCGGCAGTGGTTGGCCTCGATCAGCAGTGCATCCAGGCCCTGGTAACGCTCCAGCAACAGCGCGTCGTAAGAGCCCAGGTCGGTCAGCATGCCAAAGCGCCGCTTGCCGTCGCTGACCACGTACTGCAACGGCTCGTAGGCGTCGTGCTCGACCCGCGCTGCGGTTACTTCCAGGCTGCCGATACGCAGGCTTTGGCCACACGCGAGAAAACCGGCCACCTCCACCGGCTTGCGCATGCCGCGCAAAGTCCCTTGGCTGAGGTAGACCGGTACATTGTAGCGCCGTGACAGCAAGCCGACCCCATGCACGTGGTCGGCATGTTCGTGGGTGACCAGCACTGCACTGAGCTGAGCGGCAGAAACCCCGAGCAGCGCCAGGCGCCGCTCGGTTTCACGCAGGGAAAAGCCGCAATCGACCAGGATGAACGTGTCACCACTGGCGATCAGCGTGCCGTTCCCTTGGCTGCCGCTTCCGAGTACCGCGAAGCGCACTTAGCCCAGGTGGTCCTGAATGGCGCTCAGCACACGGCGGGCGACATCGGCCGGAGCCACGGTGTTGATGTTTTTCTCGACCGTGACCTGCACGCTCTCACCCACCTTGCTCAGGCGAACCTGGTAACGCTCGGCACGGGCTTCACGCTCTTCCTTGGTCGGCTCGCTGCCGAACAGGCGGCTGAAGAAGCCAGGCTGGTTCTGCTTGTCGTCAGGCTTTTCGGACAGGTTGATGTAGTACAGGCCCAGGCTGCGGTTGATGTCTTCAACACGCCATTCGCCACCCTGCTCCAGCGCACGGCCCACGCCAGACCAGGCGCGGTCCAGGTCGGAGCCCAGGTACAGCACCGGGTTGCCGCTGCCGTCTTCGCTCAGGCTGACGCGGCTTGGGGCGTCGAAATCGCGCGCGGCCAGCAGCGACACCGAACCGCCCTTCTCGGCGCTGCGGTTCATGCTGGCAAGCATTTCGTCGACCAGCAGGGCATCGGTGCCGGTATTGCTGGAGCTGGACGGGAACGCAGGCTCGGCAGTGCTGCCGGCCGGGCGCTCGACGCTGACCACATACACCTCGGAGGTGTTGCGCTGCACGCCAGGCTCCATGCGCACACGGACACGCACCTCGCTGTCGCCGCTGCTGGCAGTGCTGGCCAGACGCTGGCCAAGCGATGCCGACAGTTCGTCGAAGCGCTGCCAGGTGGTGTTGAACTCGCCCGTCTGCGGGCGCTCTTCGGCAATGCGGAAGCCGTTATCCTCGAAGAACTGCCGGGCTACCGGCCACACTTCGGCTGGCGAATGCTGGGCCAGCACCCAACGGCTGCTGCCGCTGCGTTGCAGGCTGTAGTCGGTGACCTGGGCGGCACCGCCCGTCAACGGTTGCGGGCGAGGCACTTCAAACTCACCCTTGACGGTATCGTCAGCGACGTTACGCGGAATCGGCAGCAGCGGGTCAAGGCGTTTGACGTTGCTGGCGTCCGGCGGCAGCTGCATCGGCGCGGTCGGGTGCGCCTGCAGGTAGTCACTGCCGCGGTCGCGGAAATAGCCATCCTCACCCCACAGCCAGCCACACCCACTGGTGGTGGAGATAATCAGGGCAAGGGCGGAAAGACCAGCCAGTCGCTTCATGCGGTGTACTTCCTCTTAAACCAGTACGCCGGACTGGCGCAAGGCAGTACGGACTTTTTCGTGGCAGCCTTCGCTCAGCCAGGTCAGTGGCAGGCGAATACCTTTTTGCATCAGGCCCATTTCGACGAGCGCCCATTTCACCGGGATCGGGTTGGACTCGCAGAACAGGTCTTTGTGCAGCGGCATGAGTTTTTCGTTGATTGCGCGGGCCTTCTCGGCATTGCCCTCAAGGGCGGCCTCGCACAGGTCCGCCATTTCGCGCGGAGCGACGTTGGCGGTGACGGAGATGTTGCCCTTGCCGCCCATCAGGATCAGCTCGACGGCAGTCGGGTCGTCGCCGGACATGACGATGAAGTCCTTGCTGACGCCATCGAGAATGGCCTTGGCGCGGGCCAGGTCGCCCGTGGCTTCCTTGATGCCGATGATGTTCGGCACGGTCGACAGGCGGATCACGGTCTCGGCCTGCATGTCGCAGGAGGTACGGCCGGGAACGTTGTAGAGGATCTGCGGGATGTCGACGGCTTCGGCAATGTGCTTGAAGTGCTGGTACAGGCCTTCTTGCGTTGGCTTGTTGTAGTAGGGCACAACCAGCAGGCAGGCGTCGGCGCCAGCATTCTTGGCGTTCTGGGTCAGGTGCACGGCTTCGGCGGTGGAGTTGGCACCGGTGCCGGCGATGACCGGAATCGGTTTGGCGCTGCGTTTGACGCGCTCGACCACGTGCTTGATGACCAGGATGTGTTCTTCGACATCCAGCGTGGCCGACTCACCGGTGGTGCCGACAGCGACGATCGCATGGGTGCCGTTTTCCAGGTGGAAGTCTACAAGTTTGTCGAGGCTGCCCCAGTCAACACGCCCTTGTGCATCCATGGGTGTGACCAATGCCACCATACTGCCCGCAATCATGTAACTGCTCCTGCCGGAAAAAGAGAGCGGTAATGGTACTGGGGGCATCGACCTTGCACAAGCGAAGCAGGCGGGTGGAGCATTCCCCTCGGCGGCTTATTTCGCTACCCTTGGCCCTTTGATCGGTGCAGCGCGGCCCGCCGGGCCGTCGACCTTGCTCCCCGCCAGCGTCCAAGACCTCGCATGCGAGCCCCGGGCCCTGCCGACAGGAGGCTTTTGCCCGTCCTGTGCCGACCGCTCATCGCTTTAGGAATGCTGCATGTCCACCCCCACCGTCCGCGAACAATTCCTTGTCATCAGTGCCCTGGGCCCGAACCCCATGGAGCTGGCCAACGTCCTCAGCCGCGCTGCCTTCGAAAACCGCTGCGCGGTGGTCACCTCGCGCCTGAGCCGCCACGGCGAGACCAGCGCCCTGGTGCTGCAGGTGGGCGGCAGCTGGGACGCCCTGGCACGTCTCGAGTCCACCCTGCCAGGCTTGGGCAAGAAGCACGGCCTGACCCTCGACGTGGTCCGCAGCGCGGACCAGGAAGTGCGCCCGCAGGCCCTTCCGTATGTAGCCTACGTCAGCGCTGCCTACCGCCCGGACATCATCAACGAGCTGTGCCAGTTCTTCCTTGACCACCGCGTCGAGCTGGAAGCCATGACCTGCGACACCTACCTGGCGCCGCAAACCGGTAGCAGCATGCTCAACGCCCAGTTCACCGTGATTCTGCCGGCCGGCACGCAGATCAGCTGGCTACGCGACCAGTTCCTGGACTTTGCCGATGCCCTGAACCTCGACGCACTGATCGAGCCATGGCGTCCCCAGAACCCAATGTAAGGAAACCGATCATGGCTGTAGCACTCGACCAACCTGTCGCCGACTTCCAGGCCCAGGCCACCAGCGGGCAAACCGTCAGCCTTGCCGAACTCAAGGGCCAGCAGGTGGTGGTGTACTTCTACCCCAAGGACAGCACCCCAGGCTGCACCACCGAGGGCCAGGGCTTCCGCGACCAGCATGACGCCTTCGCCGCGGCCAACACCGTGGTATTCGGTGTGTCGCGTGATGGCATCAAGTCGCACGAGAACTTCAAGGCCAAGCAAGGTTTCCCGTTCGAGCTGATCAGCGACAAGGACGAGGCCCTGTGCCAGCTGTTCGACGTGATCAAGCTGAAGAAGCTGTATGGCAAGGAGTACATGGGCGTTGACCGCAGCACTTTCCTGATCGACAAGGACGGGGTGCTGCGCCAGGAATGGCGTGGCGTGAAAGTGCCCGGGCATGTGGATGCAGTTCTGGCTGCTGCTCAGACCCTGAACAAGGCTTGAAATTGAATGGGGCTGCCTTGCAGCCCTTCGCGGGCACGCCCGCTCCCACAGGAATTGTGCAGGGCCCAGTGGGAGCGGGCGTGCCCGCGAAGGGCCGCAGAGCGGCCCCAATGACATTCAAAGCATCGGTGAAACGCTAGGCTCCTGCTTGGGCCACGCATCCAGCACGGCCTTGATCAGCGTCGCCAGGGGGATGGCGAAGAATATCCCCCAAAACCCCCATAGCCCGCCAAACAGCAGCACCGCGCAGATAATCGCCACCGGGTGCAGGCTCACCGCTTCGGAGAACAGCAGCGGTACCAGCACATTGCCATCCAGCGCCTGGATGATCGCGTACACCGTCATCAGGTAGATGAACTGGTCGCCCCAGCCCCACTGGAACAGCGCAATCAGGGTCACCGGCACGGTCACGACCACCGCGCCCACGTAAGGCACCACCACCGACAGCCCCACCAGCAACGCCAATAGCGCTGCGTAATTGAGCCCCAGGCTGATGAAGGCGATGTAAGTGGCAATGCCGCAGATCAGAATCTCGATACCCTTGCCGCGGATGTAGTTGGCGATCTGCCGGTTCATCTCGCTGCCCACCCGGTTCAGCAAGGTGCGCTGGCGCGGCAGGTAGCCACTGACCCAGCGGCCAATGAGTTCGCGATCCTTCAGGAAGAAGAACACCAGAATCGGCACCAGCACCAGATAGATCATGGCATTGACCAGCAGTGGCAGGCTGGACAACGAGAAGGTCAGCGCCCATTGACCAAACTTGCCAATTTCACCGCGCACCGATTCGATGGCATGCAATACCTGCTCGTCCGACACCAGGTGCGGATAGCGCTCCGGCAGCAGCAGCAACAACGACTGCCACTTGCCGAGCATGCCCGGCAGCTCGTTGAACAGCGTGATCAGCTGATGCCACAGCAGCGGTACCAGCACCAGCATGAACACCGCCAGTGCGCCCATGAACAAGGCGAACACCAGCATCACTGCCAGCCGTGTAGGTACGCGCACGCGCTCCAGGGCGTTGACCAACCCCTGCATCAGAAACGCCAGCACCATGCCCGCCAGCACCGGCGCGAGCATGCCGCCCAGGGTGAGCACGGCGGTAAAAGCCAGGAACAACAGGACCGCCAGCACCACCGCTTCCTCATCGGAGAAGTAGCGCTGCACCCAGTCGCGAAGCACTTTGAACATTGACGATCCTTGGAAAAGACTCAGGCCTTGCGCAGCCAGTAAGTATAGGTACCGGCCTCGGCCGTTTCTTGCAGCAGAGTATGACCGGCCAACTGGGCGAAAGTGCGGAAGTCGCGCTGGGAGCCTGCGTCCGTGGCGATAACCTTGAGCACCGCGCCACTGGCCAGGCGATTGAGCTCCATCTTGGCCTTGAGCAGTGGCAAAGGGCAATTCAGCCCGCTGGCGTCCAGTTCGGCGTCGCAGGTCAGGGTGTTACTCATCGCAGGGTCTCCAAAGGCATCGCCAGGGTGCTTCTTGGCATGGCTGGCTAGGATAGCGCCACTGGTCGCCAACGTGTGAGCCCGCTACAGTAGGTATCTTTGATCCGACGCGAGCTTCATGCATGAATCTACTGCGCCCTACCCTGCTGACGCTGGCCTGCCTGATGGCCCTTCCCGGCCATGCTGACGACCTGCCATCACTGGGTGATGCCAGTTCTGCGATCGTCTCGCCGCAACAGGAGCACCAACTGGGCCGTGCCTGGCTCAGCCTGCTGCGCGGCCAGGTCAATCAGCTCAACGACCCACAGCTCAAGGACTACGTCGAAACCAGCGTGTACAAGCTGGCCGAAACCAGCCAGCTGCAGGACCGGCGCCTGGAGTTCATCCTGATCGACAGCCGCGAGCTGAACGCCTTTGCCGCCCCGGGTGGCATTGTCGGGGTCAACGGCGGGCTGTTCCTCAACGCCCAGACCGAGGGTGAATATGCCTCGGTACTGGCCCACGAACTGGCGCACTTGTCGCAACGCCACTTCGCGCGGGGTGTCGAGGCCCAGCAGCGTATGCAGTTGCCGATGATGGCAGCACTGCTGGCCGGCATCGTGCTGGCCGCAGGTGGCGCCGGCGATGCGGGCATCGGCATGATTGCCGGCACCCAGGCGGCGGCCATTCAGGAGCAACGGCGCTTCTCGCGCCAGAATGAACAGGAAGCTGACCGCATCGGTATCCAGAACCTGGAAAAGGCCGGCTACGATCCGCGCAACATGCCGACCATGTTCGAGCGCCTGGCACGCCAGTATCGCTATGACGCAAAACCGCCGGAGTTCCTGCTGACCCACCCGGTGACCGAATCACGTATTGCCGACACCCGTAACCGCGCCGACCAGGCGCCCAAGGGTGGTATCGAAGACAGCATGCGCTACCAGCTGATCCGCGCCCGGGTGGCACTGACCTACGAAGGCACGCCGGGGCTTGCCGCCAAGCGCTTCCGCGCCCAGCTGGACGAAGACCCAAAACTGGATGCCGCACGTTATGGCCTGGCCTTGGCACAGATCAAGGGCGGGCAATTGAACGAGGCCCGTGAAATGCTCAAGCCGCTGCTGGCCAAGGCGCCCAACGACATCACCTACAACCTGGCGCAGATCGACCTGGACATCACCAACAACCGTCTTGCCGACGCCCAGCAGCGCGCCGAACGGATGCAGGGGCTGTACCCGGGCAACTACCCGTTGAAACAGGTGCGTGCCGACCTGCTGGTGAAACAGAATAAGCCGGCTGAGGCCGAGAAGGTGTTGAACGAGCTGGTGAAGAGTCGGCCGGATGACCCGGATGTGTGGTACGACATGGCCGAGGTGCGTGGCTTGTCGGGCAATACCATTGGCTTGCACCGGGCGCGTGCCGAGTACTTCACGCTGGTCGGCGACTTTGATCAGGCAATCCAGCAGCTGGATTACGCCAAACGTCGGGCGGGCGGTAACTTTCCGCTGGCCTCACAGATTGACCAGCGCCAGCGCGAGATCATGGAGCAGCGGCGCATGGTTCAGGAAATGATGGGGCGCTGAAGGCGATTCGCGGGCGAGCCCGCGAAGAGTATGACGCGGTCTGGCGTCAGGCATTACCAGACAGCTTCAGCCGCGCCGCCTGGGTAAAGTCCAGCATGCGATTAAGCGGCTTGATCGCCTTGGGCACCAGCGCCGGGTCAACAAAAATCTCGTTGGTGCCATTACGCAGACAATCCAGCACCCGCTCCAGGGTGTTCATCGCCATCCACGGGCAATGCGCACAGCTGCGGCATGCCGCGCCGTTGCCGGCGGTGGGGGCTTCGACGAATTCCTTGTCCGGGCACAGCTGCTGCATCTTGTAGAAGATGCCGCGGTCGGTGGCGACGATGAAGGTTTTGTTCGGCAGGGTCTGGGCAGCCTTGATCAGCTGGCTGGTGGAACCCACCGCGTCGGCCAACTCGATCACCGCTTCCGGCGACTCGGGGTGCACCAGGATCGCAGCATCCGGGTACAGCGCCTTCATGTCAGCCAACTGGCGCGACTTGAACTCTTCGTGAACGATGCAGGCACCGTCCCACAGCAGCATGTCGGCACCGGTTTGCTTCTGGATGTAACGGCCCAGGTGCTGGTCCGGGCCCCAGATGATGGTTTCGCCGTTGTCCATCAGGCTTTCGACAATTTCCAGGGCACAGCTCGAAGTCACCACCCAATCGGCGCGTGCCTTCACCGCTGCGGACGTGTTGGCGTAGACCACCACGGTGCGTTCAGGGTGCTGGTCGCAGAAGGCCGAGAACTCTTCTACCGGGCAGCCCAGGTCGAGCGAGCAAGTGGCCTCCAGTGTCGGCATTAGCACGCGCTTTTCCGGGGTGAGGATTTTTGCCGTCTCGCCCATGAAGCGCACACCGGCCACGATGACTGTTTCGGCCGGGTGGTTCTTGCCGAAACGGGCCATTTCCAACGAGTCGGACACGCAGCCGCCGGTTTCTTCAGCCAGCGCCTGGATGACCGGGTCGCAGTAGTAATGGGCAACCAGCACGGCATTCTGGGCTTTGAGCTCGGCAGCGATGGCCGCACGGTATTCGGCCTCCTGCTCGGCTGTCAGCGGGTTGGGCTGCTTGGCGTCGAGGTGGGCCTGAACCAAAAGGCGTTCGGAAATCTGGGTCATGATCGCTGGACCTGCAGGCGCGCTTGCGCGTCAAATCGAGTGTATCACCCGGCCCTGGCAGATCGGCTAAGGGTGCCGGACGGCATGGTGACCGCCACGGCCCTCTGCGGGCGCGGATTATTATCGGAGGCCGAAGGCTACAGACAATCCAGCGATTACTAAAGGGGTTTTTGTAGTGCTTGTGCGGGCCTCTTCGCGGGTGAACCCGCTCCTACACGGTGAAATCCTTGTAGGAGCGGGTTCACCCGCGAAGAGGCTGCAACAGGAGAAACCATCACCCCTGCGGCGACAGGGCCGCCAGATGCGCCGCCATGAACATGGCAAATTCTTCCACGGTCATTTTTCGGCCATTGAAATCGACCATGCCATCGGCATAGTGCAGGCTGCTGACCACATCATCGCCCTGTACGGTGGCCATGCCGCTCTGCAGCGCCATCATGCCGACCATCTCCCCCGCCTGGCTCGACTGCATGGCAATCGCTTGCGCATCGGTCTGGCCATCCAGCAAGGCCTGCAAGGTCGCCAGGTCACCGATCATCGGCTTGGACAGCGACAGCTTGCCTTTCACCTCCGTGATGATCTGCTTGCTCAGCTGGTCCGGCGGCAGGTCGAAGCTGGCCGGTGCGGCGAGGTCCATCGACAGGTTGAAGCGGCTCTCGCCATTGGCGGTCTTGAACGACAGGTTTTCCACCGCCAGCTTGGGCTTGGCGGCCAGCAACTTCTGCAAGTCACCCTGGAAGCGGGCCTTTTCGGCGTCGTCCATCTGGATCTGCGGCACCGGCTGGCCAGCCGCACTGGCGGCCTCGAACTCCGGCAAGTGCGACTGGTACCACTTCGACAAGGCCTGCAGCGCCGGGGCGTTTACCGAAGTCACGCTCACCGCCATCTGCGCCTTGCCTACCGCGCGGCCATCCCAGCTGATGTCGCCGACCTTGTACGCCGCGCGGCCACCTACGGTGTCCGTGCCGTCGAGGGTTTGCAAGGCGTTCTGTTCCAGGCCCTTGATCAACAGCACCTGCTGTTTCGGCCCAAGTGTGACCTTGGCTTCAGCCAACGCCAGATCGACGTTGCCGACATAGATGGCATCGTGCGCGGTGGCTGCGAGGTTACCGCCAAACGTCAGCCCGTTGAGCTCGAACGTGGCCGGCGGCTGGTCGCCATGCACACGCTTCATCACCAGCCTGTCGGCCTGGCCGCGGAACTTGGAGGCCTTGCCCTCCTTGTCTCCACTGACTTCGAACTGCATGCCCGAGAAGTCGAAGGTGTTGCCATCCGCTTCGTCAATCTTGAGCGGCGCCAGCTGAACCTGGCTGACCACGCTGCCCCCGTAACCCAGGCTGGTCTGTGCGCTGATCGGTGCCTTTTCACCCGCAGCGGCGAACAATGGCGCGACGGCTTCATCCTTCTGCAGCGTGCTGTTGCTGACCGCCATTACCGGCATCAGCTTCAGTGCCCTGACCCTCGACCAGGGAAACGGGCCGTGCTCGATCTGGTCGGTCACGCCCACGTCAAAATTGATCACCTCGCCCTGCCCCACGTTGATGTCGCGAGCCTTGAGCCGGTACTGGGCAGTGCTGCTGAAGAGATGCTGCTCCAGCGACACACGCTCGATGCTCATGCTACCACCGGTACTGACCAGGGCCTTTTTGAGTTCGGCGTTGCTGCGTGCAAGGGCGTTGTCCAGCTCTGCCGGCAGCTGCTTGCCGGTGTACCAGGCGCCTGCGGTGGTTGCGACGGCAATGGCGATAGCCAGGCCGGAAAGGATGCCAACTGATTTCTTCATGAATAGAACCGATTGCTGTCCGTAAGGGCTTCGAAGGCGGCCAGAGGCCACGCAGAAATCGAAGAGTACCACCCCCGATTGGGCCGAGTGCTGGCCCAGCTCGGGAAATGCCATTTTTCGGACACATCCGACAGCCAGGTGAAACAAGCAAAGGATTCGTTAATTTTTACGAACACTCAAATTAATCAGAATCGCAAAAAAACGCGCAACAACCGAACAGATCCCGTATTTAATCGATAAATATTTCAATTTTGCAACATCTTGTCATGTTTAACTTGACACCCACCTACCCATCGTTTTTTATTTTCACCACTTTGCGCGCCCCACCGCGCCTTCCGCCGCTCCAACATAAAAGGTGAACAATATGGAGCCCACCCGCTCGCCCTTGCCGCATGCGCAATACACCGTGCCCGTCGTTTACGCCCAGCAGCAGGAGCCATGCCAGCATGCAGCCTGACCACAGCGCTTCCGGCAACGGCCAACTTCGCAAAACCCTGCGCCTCTGGCACGTGATCATCATCGGCCTGGCTTACCTGACCCCGATGACCGTGTTCGACACCTTCGGCATCGTCAGCGGGATCACCGCTGGCCATGTACCCAGCGCCTACATCCTGGCACTGGCCGGCATCCTGTTCACCGCGGTGAGCTATGGCACCCTGGTAAAACGCTTCCCGCAGTCGGGCTCGGCCTACACCTACACCCAGCGCGCGATCAACCCGCACGTGGGCTTCCTGGTGGGCTGGTCTTCACTGCTGGACTACCTGCTGCTGCCGATGGTCAACGCGCTACTGGCCAAGCTGTACCTTTCGGCCATGTTCCCGGAAGTACCTGAGTGGATGTGGGTCGCCGGCTTCGTCACCCTGATCAGCCTGATCAACATGCGCAGCGTAAACCTGGTGGCCCACTTCAACCTGCTGTTCGTGGGTGTACAGGTGGCGATCATCGCCGTGTTCATCTACCTGTGCGTGCGCGGCCTGGACCAGGGTGAAGGGCTGGGTACCACCTGGAGCCTGATACCGTTCGCCGACAGCCAGACCCAGTTCAGTGCCCTGGCCGCCGGTGCAACCATCCTGTGCTTCTCGTTCCTGGGCTTTGATGCGGTCACCTGCCTGTCCGAGGAAACCCGCGATCCGGCCAAGACCATTCCCCGGGCAATCTTCCTCACCGCACTGATTGGCGGTGTGGTGTTCATCACCGTGTCGTACTTCATCCAGGCCTACTTCCCGACCATGGCCCGCTTCCACGACCAGGAAGCAGCCCTGCCGGAAATTGCCCTGTACGTTGGCGGCAAGCTCTTCCAGTCGATCTTCATTGCCTGCACCGTGATCAACACCATCGCCTCGGGCCTGGCCTCGCAAACCAGCGTGTCACGGCTGCTGTATGTAATGGGCCGCGACAACGTGATCCCGGCCAGCGTCTTCGCCCGCCTGCATTCGCGCTACAAGACGCCAGTGCTGAACATTGCAGTCGTAGGGCTGATTTCGCTGTCGGCGATCTTCTTCGACCTGGTCACCGCCACTTCCATCATCAACTTCGGCGCCCTGGTCGCGTTCAGCTTCGTCAACCTGTCGGTCATCAACCACTGCTACCTGCGTGAAGGCAATCGCAAAGGCCTGAGCAACCAGTTGAAGTACCTGGTGCTGCCGACCATCGGCTTCTGCATCATCGTCTCGCTGTGGCTGGACCTGAACGCACATTCGCTGATGTTTGGCGGCATCTGGGCTGCGCTCGGATTGATCTACCTGGGCTGGCTGACCAAAGCCTTCCGCGCGGCACCGCCCAACTACGTCGCCGAATGACCCACGCTGCCAACAACGCCCGCGCCTGATCGCGGGCGTTGCATTTGTTCGAAAAGGAAAGCCCTCATGCCGCTGCGTCGCCTCTCCATCCAGTGGAAGATCACACTCCTCGCCGGCCTGTGCCTGCTGGCCATTGTCGCCTTGCTGGTAGCCACCTCGCTGACCCAGGCCCATCGCAGCGCCGCCCTGGTTAACCAGGCCAACACTGCCATGCTCGAAGACAGCGCCCGCCAGCGCCTGCAGGCCCACGCCGAAACCCAGGCCTTGCGTATCCAGCGCTACTTCATGGACGCCTACCAGTACGGCAATGGCTTTGCCCGCCTGGTACACGTGCTGAAGGCCCGTGGTGGTAGCGACCTGCGCGCCGAACTGACCCGCCAGGCGCGTGCCAGCCTGGCCGGCAACCCGGATGTGATTGGCCTGTATTTGGTGTTCCAGCCCAATGCCCTGGACCAGCAGGACAGCCACTACCTCGGGCAGGACGCCCTGGGCAGCAATGAGAGCGGGCGTTTCTCGCTGTACTGGTCCCAACCAAGCCCCGGCACCCTGGAACTTGAAGCCATGCCGGAAACGATGCTCGGCGACACCAGCATCGGCAGCAACGGCGCGGCGAAGAACCGCTGGCTGACCTGCCCGCAGGACACCGCCAGGACCTGCATGCTCGAACCGTACCTCGACGAGGTCAACGGCCGTCAGGTGCTGATGACCAGCATCGCTCTGCCATTGCTGGAACACGGCAAGGTAGTCGGCGTGGTCGGCCTGGACATCGGCCTGGCCAACCTGCAGCAACTGAGTGTGGACGGCCGCCGCGACCTGTTCGACGGCCAGGGCCAGGTGAGTATCGCCACCGCCGCCGGCCTGCTGGCGGGCAACAGCCGCGACGACAGCACGCTCGGCAAGCCCATGGCAAATGCGGCAGCCGACGGTCTGCTGCGCGTGGCCCACCCCTTCACACCAATCCCTGACACAGCCCCGTGGCAGGTATGGCTGGAAGTGCCGGAAAGCGTGCTGCAGGCCCCTGCCGTAGCCCTCAACCAGCGCCTTGATGCCCATAACCAGAATGCCAACCTCACCAGCCTGCTGATAGGCCTTGGCACGGCAATCGTGGGTTTGCTGCTGGTGTGGCTGACCGCTCGCGGCGTTAGCCGGCCAATCCTGGCCGTGGCGGCACGCCTGGAAGACATTGCCAGTGGCGAAGGCGACCTTACCCGTCGCCTGGACTACGCCCGCCAGGATGAACTGGGCCTGCTCACCGGCTGGTTCAACCGCTTCCTCGACAAGTTGCAACCGGTCATTGCCCAGGTCAAAGGGTCGCTGCAGGAGGCCCGCGACACCGCCGACCAATCGGCTGCCATCGCCAGCCAGACCAGCAACGGCATGCAGCAACAGCATCGCGAAATCGAACAGGTGGCCACAGCGGCCAATGAAATGAGCGCCACCGCACTGGATGTCGCCCACAACGCCTCGCAGGCGGCCCAGGCCGCACGCGCCGCGGATCAGGCCAGCCAGGAAGGCTTGCAACTGGTGGACAGCACGCGCCAGGGCATCGACCGCCTGGCCGCAGGCATGAACACTGCCATGGACGAGGCCCGGGCACTGGAAGACCGCAGCGGGCAAATCGGCTCGGTACTTGAAGTGATCCGCACCATTGCCGAGCAAACCAACCTGCTGGCACTGAATGCCGCCATCGAAGCGGCCCGCGCAGGCGAAGCCGGGCGTGGCTTCGCCGTGGTTGCCGATGAGGTGCGCGGCCTGGCCCAGCGCACGCAGGTTTCGGTAGAGGAAATTCGCCAGGTCATCGAAGGCCTTCAGCAAGGCACCCAGGACGTGGTGGGGGCCATGCATGCAGGCCAACGCCAGGCCCAGGACAGCGCCGCACGCATGGAGCAGGCATTACCGGCACTGCAGCGTATTGGCGAGGCCGTGGCGGTGATCAGCGACATGAATTTGCAGATAGCCTCGGCGGCGGAAGAGCAGAGTGCGGTGGCCGAGGAAGTGAACCGTAACGTGGCCGGCATTCGAGACGTGACAGAATCACTGGCCGGGCAGGCCGATGAATCGGCACGCATCAGTCAGGCCCTGAACCGGCTGGCCAACCAGCAGCAAGCGCTAATGGAGCAGTTTCGCGTCTAGCCTGTCAGGGCCTCTTCGCGGGTAAACCCGCTCCTACACGGGATTTGCACTGCTCTTGTAGGCGGCGCCAGCCCCTGTAGGAGCGGGCTTGCCCGCGAAGAGGCCGGCACAGACACAACAGCATCATCGTTTTTACTGAGCACTACTCATGCAAACCGCAACCCGATCCACCTTCTTCGACATCACCAGCGAACAAGGGCTTTTACGCACCTCGATCGCCGCCACCCTGTTCATCGCCACCATCGGCATCGCCTTCGGCCTTGCCTCCGGCTCGTTCTCCATCGTCTTCGACGGTGTGTACTCGCTGGTCGACGCCAGCATGAGCGGGCTGTCGCTGGTGGTGGTCAAGCTGATCACTTCGCACACCACCAGCGTGCAGATGTCACGCAAGCTGCGCGAGCGCTTCACCATGGGTTTCTGGCACCTGGAACCCATGGTACTGGCGCTCAACGGCATTCTGCTCGGCGGCGTGGCCATCTACGCGCTGATCAATGCCGTCAGCAGCCTGCTGCAAGGCGGGCGCCACCTGGAGTTCGGCATTGCCATGGTCTACGCGACACTGACGGTGATCACCTGCGTGACCATCGCCGTCATCGAGGCCCGCGCCAACCGCAAACTGAAGTCAGACTTCGTGCGCATGGACGTCAAGGGCTGGGTGATGTCGGCCAGCATCACTGCCGCACTGCTGATCGCCTTCTGCTTTGGCTATGCCGTGCAAGGCACTTCGCTGGAATGGGTATCACCCTATATTGACCCGGCGGTGCTGGCGCTGGTGTGCCTGGTGATCGTGCCATTGCCGATGTCGGTGGTGCGTCAGGCGCTGTCTGAAATCTTCCTGGTCACCCCTGGCGACCTCAAGCTGCACGTAGATGAGGTGGCCAAGGCCTTCGTCGCTCGCCACGGCCTGCAGTCTTACCGCGCCTATGTCGCCAAGGTCGGGCGTTCGCGGGAGATCGAACTGTATTTCATCGTGCCCAAAACCATGGCGGCGAAGACCATCGATGAATGGGATGCCTGGCGCAACGAGATTGGCGACGCGGTAGGCGGCGAAGGGCCGGACCGCTGGCTGACAGTGGTGTTCACTGGCGACCCGGAATGGGCCGAGTAATGTGTGGGCGCGCTGCGCCCTTTTTCCGAAACCCGTAGCGCAAACGAAAAAGCCCGCGACCATTTCTGGTAGCGGGCTTTCACGGACTGCGTATGGTGGGTCGTGTAGGATTCGAACCTACGACCAATTGGTTAAAAGCCAACTGCTCTACCAACTGAGCTAACGACCCATTTGATGGCGCGTATAATACTGATTTTTAACGAGAATTCAACACCCCATCACGATTTTTTTCAAAAATACCGAGTCGGGTCTTCGATACCGGCGGCCTTGAAACCGTCGGCGCGCAGGCGGCAGCTGTCGCATTTGCCACAGGCGCGGCCGTCATCGTCGGCCTGGTAGCAGGAAACAGTCAGGCTGTAGTCCACACCACGGGCCATACCGGCCTGCACGATCTGCGCCTTGCTCATGTTCTGCAGCGGCGCCTGGATGCGGAAGCCCTGCCCTTCTACGCCAGCCTTGGTCGCCAGGTTGGCCATGCGCTCGAAGGCCTCGACGAACTCGGGACGGCAATCCGGGTAGCCAGAGTAATCGACGGCGTTGACACCAATGAAGATGTCGCGCGCTTCCAGCACTTCTGCCCAACCCAGCGCCAGCGAAAGGAACACGGTGTTGCGCGCCGGCACATAAGTGACCGGGATGCCTTCACCCGGGGCTTCCGGCACGTCGATGCTGCTGTCGGTCAATGCCGAACCGCCGATGCCGTCGAGGTTCAGCCCAATCACCTTGTGCTCGACCACACCCAGGTCGCGGGCCACGCGGGCAGCGGCGTTCAGCTCGGCGCGATGACGCTGGCCGTAGTCGAAGCCCATGGTGTAGCAGCTGTAGCCTTCGGCCTTGGCCATGGCAACCACGGTGGCCGAGTCCAGGCCGCCGGACAACAGGATTACTGCGCGTTTTTCTGTCATGTGTACGTGCTCCTCAATCAACGTCCGGGCTCGTCGTTCCACAGCAGCTTGTGCAGCTGAAGTTGGAAGCGTACGGGCAGGTTGTCAGCAACGATCCAGTCAGCCAGGTCACTGGCGTTCACCTGATGATGGCTGGGTGAGAACAACACCTCACCGGCACGCTCTGCCAGGTTGTACTGGATCAGCTTGGATACCGCCCAGTCATAATCCTCACGGGAACAAATGACGAACTTGACCTGGTCGTTGCGCGTCAGCTGCTCGATGTTCTCGTAACGATTACGGTGCGACTCTTCGGAGCCTGGGGTTTTCAGGTCGACCACACGGCTGACGCGGGTGTCGGTGCCGGCAATATCCAGCGCGCCGCTGGTCTCCAGCGACACCTCGTAACCGGCGTCACACAGCCGCTGCAGCAATGGCAAGGCGTTGGGCTGGGCCAGCGGTTCGCCACCGGTGACACAGACGTAGCGCGGCTTGAAGCCGGCCACTTGCTCAAGGATCGAATCAAGGGTGCGAACGGTACCGCCACTGAAGGCATAGGCACTGTCGCAGTACTGGCAACGCAGGGGGCAACCGGTGAGGCGCACAAATACCGTAGGCAGCCCGGCCGTTCGCGTCTCACCCTGCAAAGAGTAAAAGACTTCGGTGATGCGTAATGTGTCTTGCATGCTCGCCACGGGCGTGACAGCTAAACAGGCTGTCCGCCTCCGTCAGGCACTGTCGCGGACTCGACATCGCGTTATCCGCAGCAGCGTGTTTACGAAAAAAGGGCAGTGATTCTAACGAAAAAACCCGCGACTGGCGCGGGTTTCTTTCGAGCGGTACAGCGACAACGCCTAGAGCTTCTGCAGGTCACGCTGCGCCAGTTGAGCGGCAGAGGTGCCGGGGTACTGGGTGACGACCTGCTGGAGGATGCCTTTTACCTTGTCGGTATGGCCCATACGGCGCTCGACATCAGCCAGTTTGTACAGCGAATCTGGCACCTTGCTGTGCTTCGGGTACTTTTGGCTGACCTGGGCAAAAGCCTGGCTGGCGCCTTGCAGGTCACCCTTGGCCAGGTTCACTTCACCTAACCAGTACTGGGCATTACCGGCGTACTGGCTGTTGGGGTACTTGCGCAGGAAGGCGTTGAACGCCTGGCTGGCCTTGTCGAAGTCTTTCTGTTTGATCAGGTCGAAAGCTGCGTCGTAATAGAGCTTCTCTTTCGCCGGATCACCGGGCTGGCTACTGCCGGCCGGTTGTTGCGCAGCAGCACCTGCTGCGGCATCGGGGGCGGCATTGGACGCACCACCACCGGAGGAATTATCAGGGGTTGCGGCAGGCGCAGCGCCACTGTTGATGCGACGGTCCAGGTCCTGGTAACGCTCCAGGTTTTCCTGCTTCATGCGCGACACATCGTTTTGCAGCTCTTCGATGATGCCTTGCTGGCGGGAAAGCTGATCCTGCATCTGTTGCAGCTGCATGAACAGCTGGCCCTGTGCAGAGGCAGGGGCCGAAGCCCCTGACCCGGCATAGGCGCCGCTCGTGCCATAACCCGCAGGCGGATAGCTGCCTGCGTTGTCATCTACTACAGGGACCTCAGCCCAGGCCGCAAGCGGCAGGCTGAGTGCGAGGACGGTTACTACACGGCGGCACATACGCATAAGAACTTACTTACGCAGTTCTACGCGACGGTTCTGAGCCCAGGACTGCTCGTCGTTGCCGGTAGCAACTGGACGCTCTTCGCCGTAGGAAACCAGTTCCAGCTGAGCAGGGGAAACGCCCTGCAGAACCAGGTAGCGCTGAACGGCTTTCGCACGACGCTCACCCAGAGCCATGTTGTACTCGCGGGTGCCGCGCTCGTCGGTGTTACCTTCCAGAACAACACGGTTGCCGTTGGCTTTCAGGTCCTTGGCGTGAACGTCCAGAGCGCGCATGGCTTCTGGCTTCAGGTCCGAGCTGTCGTATTCGAAGTAGAAGGTGGTGATTGCGCGCAGGGCGGCTTCTTCGCTCAGGGAGCCGTCAACAGCGCCAGTGTTGGCACCGTAGCCAGCGTTAGGGTCTACAGCAGCGCCTTCGCCTGCGTTATCACCGCCCTTCGAGGAGCAACCTACAGCTACGGCCATGGCCAGGGCCAGCGCAGCAAATTTACCAAACTTCAGCATTTCCATCGTGAAACTCCTAATGAAACCCCAGTGTGTTAAGCAAAATGTATTACGCCGCAATCAGTTCAGGTAAGGGGACCAGGACGGTTCTCTGACTTCGCCTTGAGCGGTAGGAAGTGGGAGCCTCACGCGGCCATTAAGCGACACGAGCATCAAGACTCCCCGGCCCTGCTGGCGGGTGGCGTAGATTAGCATGGTGCCGTTTGGCGCAACAGTGGGAGACTCATCAAGACTTGTTTCAGACAGAATCTTTACACTTCCGCGCTGCAAGTCCTGTGCCGCCACTTTGAAGTTGGTAAAGCCCTGTTGGCGATGGATCATTACCAGGGTCTTTTCGTCCGCCGAAAGTTTCGGGTTGGCGTTGTAGTTACCCACGAACGTTACGCGCTCGGCACCACCACCACTGACCGACTGTTTATAGATCTGCGGTTTGCCGCCACGGTCGGAAGTGAAGTAAAGGGTGTTGCCATCTTTGCCCCAGAACGGCTCGGTATTGATACCCGGGCCTGCAGTAACACGGCTGATCTGGCGCGAGGCCACATTCATCACGTAGATGTCCGGGTTGCCGTCCTTGGACAGCACGAACGCCAGGCGCGAACCGTCTGGCGACCAGGCTGGCGCACCGTTCAGGCCTTCGAAGTTGGTCACCTGCTCGCGGCGGCCAGTATCGATGTTCTGCACGAAGATACGTGGGCGCTTCTGCTCGAACGAAACGTAGGCGATCCGTTTGCCATCTGGCGCAAAGCGCGGCGACAGGATCGGCTCACGCGATTGCAGCAGGGTCACCGCACGCGCACCGTCGTAGTCCGAACGCTGGAGGGTGTAGCGGGTGTTGTTGGTGGAAAAACGCTCAGCCGTCACGTACAGCATGCGCGTAGAGAACGCGCCCTTGATGCCGGTCAGCTTCTCGAACGACTGGTCGGCAATGTAGTGCGCCATGTCGCGCAGCTGGTCGGTGCTGCCCGCCACGCTGCCGGTCAGCACTTGCTGCTCGGTGGCGACGTTGAACAGCGCGTACTGCACCTGCAGGCGACCGCCCGACGGCACGATGCTGCCGACCATCACGTATTGTGCACCCAGCGCTTTCCAGTCACGGAAGATCACTTCGCTGGCCTGCGACGGCTGGCTGATCATGTTCTGCCGCGGAATTGGCGAGTAGTAGCCAGAGTTGCGCAGGTCATTACCGATGATGTCGGCGATGTCTTCGGGCAGCACGCTGCCGCCCTGCAGACCGAACGGCACTACCGCGATGGGCGTGGCCCGATCACTGCCGCTGGTAACCAGGATGTTCTTTTCTTCTGCCACCGCCATGCCTGCCACGCAGCAGAGCATGACCAGCAGTCCTCTCAGACGTTTAATCACAACGCTAGATCCTCAGGTGTAAATGTCATCTTGAACGAACGATATTGGTTGAAATCGCTCGGCTTCATACCCTGCATCTCGGTCAAACGACCAATGTTCTTCACCGCAGCCACCGCCGAACTGTCATACGGGCCGTCACCACTGGAACGGGCCACGCTGACACTGGTGATGGTACCGTCCGGCAACATGTTGATCTGCAGGACCACCGTCATGCCCTTGCGCGCGGAAGGCGGACGTGCCCAGCCCTCGGCCGCGCGCATACGGATCAGGTCGTCGAAGTCGCCGGCCACCTGGTCACCCTGCTCGTCGGCCAGCGCCTGCTGCCGCTCGGTGGTATCAGACAACAGCTCGGCCAGTGCCTGGGCTTTCTTGTCTTCTGCCGCCTTGCGGGCCGCTTCCTGTGCCTTCTTCTTCTGGGCATCTGCAGCGGCCTTTTTCTTGGCCTCTTCAGCTGCCTTCTTCTTCGCGTCCTCGGCCGCCGCTTTCTTCTTGGCGTCCTCGGCTGCTTTCTTCTTGGCCTCTTCGGCTGCCTTTTTCTTGGCTTCCTCGGCGGCTTGCTTCTTCGCCTCTTCAGCGGCCTCTTTCTTGGCCTCTTCTTCGGCTTTTTTCTTGGCTTCGTCCTCAGCCTTTTTCTTGGCGATGTCGGCCTGCTGTTTCTCGGCGGCTTTCTTCGCCTCGTCGGCTTTCTTGGCTTCGGCGGCTTTCTTGGCCTCGGCAGCCTTGGCAGCTTCGGCGGCCTTGGCAGCATCCTCGGCTTTTTTCGCCTCGGCGGCTTCGCGGGCCTCTTCGGCCTTTTGAGCGGCGTCAGCTTTCTTTTGTTCCGCGGCCTTCACGGCCTCCTGCTCGACCTTCTTCTGTTCCAGCTGCTCGACTTCGGTCTGGCGCGAAGCGGTTTTCTTCGCCTCCCCGGCAATCTTCTGATTGGTCTGGGTGGTTGCCTGGCTCTTGGACTTGAGCTGGTACAGGGTAGCCTGAACGATCGGCTTGGAAGGCGGCAGCTCAGGCGTCATGGCAAAACTGACGAACAGCAGGGCAAACACCAGTACATGCAGGCCGATGGCCCAGACACTGGGCCAGAAGTAGCTTTCCGAGGCGGATGGCTCTCGCTGTTGCATCAGGGCGCCTCGGTAATCAGGCCAACGTTACCGACACCGGCCTTCTGCAACCCGCCCATGGCACCCATGACCGCGCCATAGTCGACAGCCTTGTCGCCACGAATGAACACCTGGGTCTGCTTGCCCTGGTCACGGCCGGCAGCAATGATCTTGGTAACGGCGTCGGTCATGGCCGGCAAGGTCATGGCCTTGTCCATCTGCTTGTCGGTATCGACTTCACTGCCGAGGTTCCAGTAATAGGTTTTATCGGCCTTGATGGAGATGGTGAGGATCTGGACGTTGTTGTCCTGCGGCAAGGCTTCGCTGGAAACCTTGGGCAGGTCGACCTTCACGCCCTGGTTGAGCATGGGCGCCGTCACCATGAAGATGACCAGCAGCACCAGCATCACGTCGATGTAGGGCACCACGTTCATCTCGGCGACGGGCTTGCGTTTGTGGCGAACTCGGGCCATGGGCTTCTACCTGATTACTCTTCGCTGGTGTGCACTTTGCGGTGCAGGATCGCCTGGAACTCGTCGGCGAAGGTGTAGTAACGGCCGATCAGTATTTCACTGCGCGCGGCGAAACGGTTGTAGGCAATGACAGCCGGGATTGCCGCGAACAGGCCGATGGCGGTTGCGATCAGTGCTTCGGCAATGCCCGGTGCAACGGTGGCCAGGGTGGCCTGCTGTGCGCTGGCCAGGCCGCGGAAGGAGTTCATGATGCCCCACACGGTGCCGAACAGGCCGATGTACGGGCTGGTCGAACCAACGGTGGCCAGGAACGGCAAGCTCTGCTCGAGTTTTTCTTCCTCGCGCGAGATGGCCACACGCATGGCACGGCCAACACCTTCCATGACAGCGTCCGGGTCGACACCCGGCTGCTGGCGCAGGCGCGAGAACTCCTTGAAACCGGCACGGAACACCTGCTCCACGCCGGAGTCCGGGTCTGGGTTGCTGCCTGCCTGGCGGTACAGCTTGGACAGGTCGATGCCTGACCAGAAACGCTCTTCGAAGGCATCCAGCGCACGACGACCGGCGCGCAGCATGGTGCTGCGCTGGAAGATCATGATCCATGAGGTGACCGAGGCGGCCACCAGGGTCAGCATTACCAGCTGTACCACCACGCTGGCATTGCTGACCAGACTCCACATGGAGGTATGGTCGACGACGTTAGCTTCCACGCTTATTCTCCTGCATTCGATTGATTACCCGAGCCGTCCGCCGCAAAGGCGTCGCGCAGCTGGGGGGGTAGGGCTCGGGGTTTGAAAGTGTCGGCGCGCACGGCAGCCACCAGGAACTGCCCTTCGCAAAGCAGCGTTTCATCCTTTTCCCGCCAGACCTGCTGTACGAAACGCAAGCTGGCGCGATTGAGTTCAAGTACTTGCGCGGTCACCCGCAATTCGTCATCCAGCCGCGCCGGCGCGTGATAGCGCGCTTCGCTGGAATGGACCACGAACAGCAGGTTGTCTTCAGCCAGCTGCGACTGGGAAAAGCCCAGGTGCCGCAGGCGTTCGGTGCGCGCGCGCTCCATGAATTTCAGGTAGTTGACGTAATACACCACGCCGCCCGCATCGGTATCTTCGTAATAGACGCGACACCGGTGTGCGAACGGTTCGAGCTGATTTTGCGCGCGCATACTCTAGTGCTTACTCCTCAGCTTGCCAATCCGCTGTGGCAACTGTTTTTTCTTCATTAATGTCTTATTGCCAGCGCACCCAGGGCATGCCAGCGGTAGGACCACGAAAAGTCGCTTTTGATCTGTCATTCATCGCCTGGCTCGGAAAAATCGCCCCCCTCCCCCAAGCGCCCGGGAATATTCAGCCCAAAGTGCAGGTAGGCATGCCGGGTGACCACGCGGCCGCGTGGCGTGCGCATGATGTAGCCCTGCTGAATCAGGTACGGCTCAAGCACATCTTCGATGGTATGACGCTCTTCGCTGATGGCTGCAGCCAGGTTGTCCACGCCCACCGGGCCGCCGTCGAACTTCTCTATCATGGTCAGCAGCAGGCGACGGTCCGAATGGTCGAAACCACGCTCGTCGACATCCAGCAGGTTCAGCGCCATGTCAGCCACGGCCTTGGTGATCTGGCCCTTGCCGCGCACCTCGGCATAGTCACGCACGCGGCGCAGCAGGCGGTTGGCGATGCGCGGCGTGCCACGGGCACGGCGGGCGATCTCGTAGGCCCCCTGGTCTTCGATGGCCAGGCCAAGGATGTTGGCCGAGCGGCTGACAATGGTGCTCAGATCCTTGTCGTTGTAGAACTCCAGGCGCTGCACGATACCGAAGCGGTCACGCAGCGGGTTGGTCAGCATGCCGGCACGGGTAGTAGCCCCCACCAGGGTGAAGGGTGGCAGATCGAGCTTGATAGAACGGGCTGCCGGGCCTTCGCCGATCATGATGTCGAGCTGGAAGTCCTCCATGGCCGGGTAAAGCACTTCTTCGACCACAGGCGACAGCCGGTGGATTTCGTCGATGAACAGCACGTCGTGCGGCTCGAGGTTGGTCAGCATGGCTGCCAGGTCGCCGGGGCGCTCGAGAATCGGCCCCGAAGTGCTCTTCACCGACACGCCCATTTCATGGGCGATGATGTTGGCCAGGGTGGTCTTGCCCAGGCCGGGCGGGCCGAAGATCAGCGTGTGGTCAAGCGATTCGCCGCGGCCGCGGGCGGCCTGGATGAACAGCGCCATCTGCTCGCGCACCACCGGCTGGCCAATGTACTCGTCCAGGCTCAGCGGGCGAATCGCACGGTCCTGGACTTCTTCGCGGTCGCGGCCACTGGCGGCGATCAGGCGGTCGGCTTCGATCACTTGGAAATCATCCCTTTCAGGCTACGGCGGATCAGCTCTTCACTGCTCAGGCCGGCCTTGTCCTTGATCGCGGCAATTGCCTTGCTGGCTTCCTGCGGCTTGTAGCCCAGCGAGACCAAGGCACTGACTGCATCGGCCTCGGCACTGGACTCGCTGGCAACCGGCAAAGGCCCATCGGACACCAGGGTGAACATGGCCGGCGAGGTTTCCCAGGCCTTGAAACGGTCCTTGAGCTCGACCAGCAAGCGCTCGGCGGTTTTCTTGCCGACGCCCGGCACGCGCACCAGGGCTGAGGTGTCCTGGGCCTGCACGCAGCGCACCAGTTCATCCACTTCCAGCCCGGACATCAGCGCCAGGGCCAGCTTAGGCCCTACGCCGTTCAGGCGGATCAGCTCGCGGAACAGCTCGCGCTCACGTTTTTCGGCAAAGCCGTAGAGCAAGTGGGCATCTTCGCGCACGACCAGGTGGGTATGCACCGTGACGGTTTCACCCACTTTGGGCAGACGGTACAGCGTGGTCATGGGAACTTCCAGTTCGTAACCCACGCCGTTGACGTCGATAATCAGGTGAGGCGGTTGTTTTTCCGCCAGGGTGCCGCGCAAACGTCCAATCACGTTCCGATCCTTCCTCTCGGGGAGCCGGTCAAAGACCGCTCAACCCTATCAGCAAATGCAGCGGGTGAATGCATCACCCGAACAAAATGTGTATCAGCGCATGAAGCGCTTACAGACGCAAGCGCCCGCCGCGTCGCCGCGCTGTGCTCAAGCCATGCGGCACCAGGCTGGAGCGGGTGTGGGCGTGGCACAGGGCGATGGCCAGGGCATCGGAAGCGTCGATCTGCGGTTTTTGCGTCAATTTCAGCAGGTGCATGACCATCATCATCACCTGCTCCTTGTTGGCCCCCCCCGTGCCGGCCACGGCCTGCTTGACCTGGGTGGCGCTGTACTCGGCGATCTCCAGGCCGGCCTCGGCGGCGGCGACGATAGCCGCGCCACGTGCCTGGCCAAGCTTGAGCGCCGAATCGGCGTTGCGGGCCATGAACACCCGTTCGATGCCCATGGTCACCGGGCCGTGCTGAGCGATGATTTCACTGACACCACGAAAAACAATCTGCAGCCGCTCGTGCAGCTCACCGCTGCCGGTGCGGATGCAGCCCGACGCCACGTACTCGCAACCACGGGCGGTCTGGCGTACCACGCCATAGCCGGTGATGCGCGAGCCGGGGTCGATACCTAGAATCAGAGTCATAAAGCCCGTCGAAAAAATGATGCATCTCTACAAACTGCGCCGGCCCTTTCGCGGGTAAACCCGCTCCTACAGGTACTGCACCACATTTGAAATGGGCGTAATACCTGTAGGAGCGGGTTTACCCGCGAAAGGGCCGGCACAGGCGCTATCAAACGCTCAGAGTTGGCACAAAATGCCAAATCACCTTAGCCGAGGTTTTCCATGATCTCATCGGAAATCTGGGCGTTGGAGTAAACGTTCTGCACGTCATCCAGGTCTTCGAGCATGTCGATCAGCTTGAGCACCTTTTCGGCACCGTCCTGGTCGAGTTCGGCGCTGGTGGTCGGCTGCATGACGATTTCCGCGTCAGCGGCCTTGAAGCCAGCCTCTTCCAAGGCATTACGTACGGCATAGAAGCTGTTGAACGAGGTGAACACATCGAAGGAGCCGTCGTCGTTGGCGACCACGTCGTCGGCATCGGCTTCCATTGCCGCTTCCATCAACGCGTCCTCTTCCACGCCCGGAGCAAAGCTGATCTGGCCTTTGCGTTCGAACAGGTAGGCCACAGAACCGTCAGTACCCAGGTTGCCGCCGCACTTGGTGAAGGCATGGCGCACGGCCGCGGCGGTACGGTTGCGGTTGTCGGTCATGGCTTCGACCATGATCGCCACGCCACCCGGGCCGTAACCTTCGTAGCTAAGCTCTTCGACATTGTCGCTTTCATTGGTGCCAGCACCACGGGCCACGGCACGATCGATGATGTCGCGGCTCATGTTGGCGCCCAACGCCTTGTCCAGCGCCAGGCGAAGGCGCGGGTTGGATGCCGGATCAGGGCCACCCTGCTTGGCTGCGACCGTCAGTTCGCGGATCCACTTGGTGAAGACCTTGCCCCTCTTGGCATCCTGGCGCTCTTTGCGGTGCTTGATGTTCGCCCACTTGGAATGACCAGCCATAACGACTCCGAATCCTTTGAATCACAAACAGCCCCGCCCCATGACGGGGCGGGACGGGAAAATACCTGCGTCGAAACGCAAAGGCGCATCCATGTGGATGCGCCCGGGGACTGCTTACTCGACCTTGGTCTGTTCGCGCAGTCGGATGTGCAGCTCGCGCAGGGCCTTGGCGTCGACCATGCCAGGGGCCTGGGTCATGACGCATGCGGCGCTCTGGGTTTTCGGGAACGCGATCACTTCACGGATCGACTGAGCGCCGGTCATCAGCATGACCAGACGGTCCAGACCGAACGCCAGGCCACCGTGAGGCGGTGCCCCGAACTTCAGAGCGTCGAGCAGGAAGCCAAACTTCTCTTCCTGTTCTTCTGCCTCGATACCCAACAGACGGAATACCGCCTGTTGCATCTCTTTACGGTGGATACGGATCGAACCGCCACCCAGCTCGGTACCGTTCAGCACCATGTCGTAGGCACGGGACAGGGCAGTGGCCGGGTTGGCCTCGAGCTCCTCCGGGGTGCACTTCGGCGCGGTGAACGGGTGGTGCAATGCAGTGAAGCTGCCGTCTTCGTTCTCTTCGAACATTGGGAAGTCGACGACCCACATCGGCGCCCACTCGCAGGTCAGCAGCTCGAAGTCGTGACCCAGACGAATACGCAGCGCACCCAGGGCTTCGCTGACCACCTTGAACTTGTCGGCACCGAAGAACACGATGTCACCGTCTACGGCGCCAACGCGATCGAGGATGTTGTTGAGGTTGGCCTCAGGGATGTTCTTGACGATCGGCGACTGCAGGCCTTCGACGCCCTTGGCGCGCTCGTTGACCTTGATGTAGGCCAGCCCCTTGGCACCGTAGATACCGACGAACTTGGTGTACTCGTCGATTTTGCTGCGCGGCATGCTGGCACCACCTGGCAGACGCAGGGCGGTAACGCGGCACTTCGGATCGTTGGCCGGGCCGGCGAACACCTTGAAGTCGACATCCTTCAGCTGGTCGGCAACGTCAACCAGCTCCAGCGGAATACGCAGGTCTGGCTTGTCGGAGCCGTAGCGGCGCATGGCCTCTTCGAAGGTCATGTGCGGGAATTCGCCGAATTCCAGGTCGAGCACTTCCTTGAACAGCTTGCGGATCATGCTTTCGGTCAGGCCCATGATCTCGCTTTCATCGAGGAAACTGGTCTCGATGTCGATCTGGGTGAATTCCGGCTGACGGTCGGCACGCAGGTCTTCGTCACGGAAGCACTTGGCGATCTGGTAGTAACGGTCGAAGCCAGCGACCATCAGCAGCTGCTTGAACAGCTGTGGCGATTGCGGCAGGGCGAAGAAGCTACCGGCGTGGGTACGGCTTGGCACCAGGTAGTCGCGCGCGCCTTCCGGCGTGGCTCGGGTGAGGATCGGGGTTTCGACGTCGAGGAAGCCGTTTTCGTCGAGGAAGCGACGAATGCTGCTGGTGATGCGCGAGCGCAGGCGCAGCTTGTCGGCCATTTCCGGGCGACGCAGATCGATGAAGCGGTAACGCAGGCGGGTTTCCTCGCCGACGTCAGAGTATTCGTTCAGGGGGAACGGCGGGGTTTCCGCTTCGTTGAGCACGTTCAGCTGGTAGCCGAGGATCTCGATGGCACCGGATGCCATGTTGGCATTCACTGCACCTTCAGGACGCTTGCGGACCTTGCCGGTGATCTGCACGACGTATTCGCTGCGCACACGGTCGGCAGCAGCGAAGGTTTCGGCGCGATCCGGGTCGAACACGACCTGGGCCATGCCTTCGCGGTCACGGATGTCGAGGAAGATCACCCCGCCGTGGTCGCGGCGACGATGGACCCAGCCGCAAAGGGTGACTTCCTGGCCGTCCAGGCTCTCGTTCAGTTGGCCGCAATAATGGCTGCGCATCATGATGGTGGTTTCGCTTCTCGTGATTCGTGTATTCGGTGGAGGCCTTGGCCGCCCGGAGGGCTAATACTGCAAGACCCGGTCACAGCATTCAACTCAGTCGGCCTTGTCGCCGCCTGCCAGATTCTTTTTCGCCCCGGTCTTGAAGTCGGTTTCGTACCAACCGTTACCGCTCAGGCGAAAGCCTGGCACCGACAGCAGCTTTTTCAGTGCCGGCGCCTGACAGGCCGGGCAATCGGTCAGCGGCGCGGCGCTGATCTTCTGCAGCACTTCCATGCGGTGCTCGCAGGACGCACATTGATAGTCATAAAGGGGCATGGGTGTCTCTCGTCAACCATAACGCTGGCTGCCGGGGGGCAGCAAAAAGCGGGATTATATATGGTTAGCAAGCACTGCGCAGCCCGCCTGGCGATCAGCGCACACTTGGCGGGTCCTGCAGCCACGCCACGCAGATTACCCGGATCAGCCCGCTGAAATTGCGCACTCCGCCCTGGCGCAGGTGCACTTCACGGTCCACGTAGGACAACACCGCACTGACCGAACAACGGTTGGCAGCAGCAATGCGCTCAAGGATACCCCAGTAGACAGCCTCCAGGCGCAGACAGGTAGAAAAGCCGTTGAGCCGCACGGAACGTGACACCGGCTGCGTCTGCAACATGTCGAAGTCCGCCTTGAACGGGTCGATGCACTGTTTTCCTGGCCAGCTGCCCTGGCCAGCCATACGTTTGCTCGCTTGCATCATGCGCCACACTTCCTCGTCACAGGTACCAGGTGGCCTATGAAGCGCTGACGGGCGAGCTTAAAGCAGCGGCAAAATGTTCCTTCGCAAATACCGGATTGCCAGGCGGAGCCTGTGGGAGCGGCCTTGCGTCGCGAAAGGGCCGCGCAGCGGCCCCAGGATCTCGGCATCATGCATAGATTGCTGGGGCCGCTTTGCGGCCCTATCGCGACACAGGCCGCTCCCACAGGGGTTACTCAGGCCTCGTGGCAGAGGTGCCCGTCGACCAAGGTATAACGCACTGCACCTGGCAGGCGGCTGCCGATGAATGGTTGGGCACCGGCTGCGCCGGTGTTCGCGGGCGTGCCCGCTCCCACAGCGGTTGCGCAAGCTTTCCGCCTTGAGCAACGGTTACTTGCCGTCGAGCAGTACCCGCAGCATCCAGGCGGTTTTCTCGTGTACCTGCATGCGCTGTGTCAGCAGGTCGGCGGTCGGCTCGTCACTGACCTTGTCCACCACAGGGAAAATGCTGCGCGCAGTGCGTACCACGGCCTCCTGTCCCTGAACCAACTGGCGGATCATCTCGTCTGCCGGGGGGACGCCTTCCTCCTCCTTGATCGACGAGTGCCGTGCATAAAATGCATACGAACCCGGTGCCGGGAAGCCCAAGGCACGGATGCGCTCGGCGATCGAATCGACTGCCAGCGCCAGTTCGTTGTACTGCTCTTCGAACATCAGGTGCAGGGTGCGGAACGACGGGCCGGTGACGTTCCAGTGAAAGTTATGGGTTTTCAGATACAGCACGTAGGTATCCGACAACAGGCGGGACAGCCCATCGACGATGGACTTGCGATCTTCTTCACTGATACCGATATCGATTGCCATGAAGCTCCCCTTTCCATAAGGCTTGAGACTCAAGCGGGCGCCGACCACTGTAGCAACACTTGTCGCATCCCGCATGTGACATGGCGCAATACATCGCCACTGGGCGGCCCGCGGTTTGAGTAGGCTGTGGCTTTACTGTTAAATAGGCACTGTGCCACCCGTGCGGACTGTCATTGCCGGGTGCATAGGCTGGCCTGCCACGTGTTCGCGCTCTATATCTCATGCGCACCGTGCTGCCAGCTCTTCCTGTGATCGGCCTTATCAACAGTGAGCCAACCCCATGTTCAAGATCGTCCATCTGGTGACGGGCGTCGCAGCTTTGCTGCTATCGCTCATACCCAGCCTGAAAACCGATGCGACACCCTTCCTGCAGCAACCCGACGCGGTCTACCTGGCCCTGCTCGGCCTGCTCAACCTGGTGCTGGCCCCGGTCGTGCCGCTGTATCATCGCGGCGCGCGGCAACAACTGCAGCACCTGGCCTGCGCCCTGCTGGTGGTCGCCGTCGTGCTGCAGACTCTGACGCTACTGGCCCGCCCGGAAATGGGCAACCTGGCAGCCCTGGTGTGCGCGGCGCTGGCCGTGGCCCTGCATCTGGCCGTGGGCTTTGCCCGCAGCCCGCGCAAGGCACGCGGCAGTCAACACGTTGCACAAGATGCCGGCAACCGTGATACCGGCACCGTCAAATGGTTCAACACATCGAAAGGCTTTGGTTTTATCTCCCGAGACTCGGGTGATGACATTTTCGTGCACTTTCGGGCCATCCGCGGCGAGGGCCACCGCATTCTGGTCGAAGGCCAGCGCGTGGAGTTTTCGGTGATGCACCGCGACAAGGGCCTGCAGGCCGAAGACGTGGTTGCAGTAACCCGCCGCTGACCAACGGCTGACCGGCCGACGCTATCAACGGCAAGCCAACGCCCACAAGGGCCGTGCTGCACCTGAAGGCAGCATCACACCTGTGGGGGCTGGCTTGCCGGCGATAGCAGCCGGGAACAACTCAATAATGAGGAGGCGGGGCCTCTTCCCCTTCGCTGCCATACTGGCCAACCATCTCTTCATGGCGCCTGATCAGCTCGGCCATCTGCAATTGCAGCCGCTCGATCACACGCGCTTGCTCCACCACCACGTCATTCAGCGCCTGGATAGCGTCATCCTGAAACGCCTGACGGGTTTCCAGTTCGACCATCCGCATTTCCAGTGTCATCTCAGGCCTCTTGGTAACCAGCAAGTTGTAGCCCGCGCAGGCGCTGGCGAACGGCTTGCAGTTGATCATCGGTGTAGCCCACAGGCGCACACTTGCCCCATACCGGTGCCGGCCACGCGGCGTCGTCGCGCTGGCGCACGATCACATGCATGTGCAACTGGCTGACCACGTTGCCCAAGGTAGCCACGTTCATCTTGTCGGCCCCATAGCTGGCCTTCAGCGCCTCTGCCAACAAGGTGGTCTCCTGCCACAACTGCTGTTGCTCTGCCGCATCCAGCTCGAACAGCTCACTGACACCAGCGCGCTTGGGCACCAGAATGAACCATGGGTAATTGGCATCCTTGCTCAGCAGCAACTGGCACAGCGAAAACTCTCCCAACACCAGCGAATCCTGCTGCAAACGCGAATCGAGGACGAACACGGCATATCTCCTTCAGGCAATACCATCCCGCTTCAGGCGGAAAACAGGCCAGCAAGGATACCTTGCACACTCCCGGTAACACAGCGCTACTTTTCGCACCAAAATGAGGCCACCTGCCCGCCCTCCCCACACTGACCACCCCACAAACGACGCCGGATTAACAAGTTGCGGTAACACCTTGACTCTAATGGCAGGTTTTTAAATTTTAATGATTCTCGATCCAAAAAATCACTCAAGCCGCCTTCGTCCCGCATTTACTGCACTTTCCGACCCTCGGTAGCCAGTTTTGTGAAAAATTCATGAACTGTTGCGAATTTTGAGCACGCTTGTTGCATTCCCTTCACGCCAAGTCGGCACGACACCTGCAGTGGCAGCTGTACGCGACAAATAACAACAGCGACATGGGTTACCAGGGAGTTTCCTCATCCGGAATCGGCAGTTACCGATTCATTACGGTGACAGGAACAGCGCTGAGGTTATACGGCCCCTGAACCGGGGCGTGATTTGCGACATGGAAATACTTAAAAGCGACACGGTGAAAAAGTTCCGCAAAGAGTGCTTATAGCCATATCGCCAACAACAGTCTGCGTGCTATACATTTTCGCCGACATAACAAGAAAGAGCTGCCCCATATAACTAAAAGACTTGGACGCAGCGGTACTCTTCCTAAAAACCAAAGGAGCAAATCACGATGCGCGTGATGAAGTGGAGCATGATCGCCCTGGCCGTTTCGGCAGGGACCTCGCAGTTGGCAATGGCCTCGGCACAGGACGAGTCCAAAGGTTTCATCGAAGACAGCAAGCTGAGCGTCAAGACCCGCATGCTGTATTTCAGCCGTGACTTCCGCAACAACGAAGGCGGTCAGAGCCGTCGCGAAGAAACCGGCCTGGGCTTCGTCGGCACCTTCGAGTCCGGCTTCACCCAAGGCACCGTGGGTGTAGGTGTCGACGCCATCGGCATGCTCGGCCTGAAACTGGACAGCGGCAAGGGCCGTGCCGGTACCGGCCTGTTCCCGACCGGTTCCGACGGCCGTTCGCAGGATGACTACTCCAAGGGCGGCGGCGCGGTCAAATTCCGCATCTCCGACACCGTGCTGAAAGTGGGTGACCAGTTCACCGCGCTGCCGGTCTTCGCCACCGATGACAGCCGCCTGCTGCCAGAAATCGCCCAGGGCACCCTGATCACCAGCAACGAGATCGAAGGGCTGACCCTGCACGCTGGTCACTTCACCAGCCTGACTGCCCAGGAACAAACCAACCGCGACAGCTTCGGCCTGAAGGAAGCCAACGTGGTCGGCGGCACCTACGCCTTCACCGACAACCTCAGCACCAGCCTGTACTACTCGAAGGTTGAAGACTACTGGCGCAAATACTACGCCAACGTCAACTGGGCGCTGCCAATCTCCGACAATCAAGGCCTGGTGTTCGACTTCAACATCTATGACACCAAGAGCGAAGGCTCTGCCGAGTACCGCGCATTCGATGGCGAGAAGCTGGACAACCGCGCGTTCAGCCTGTCGGGCGCCTACAACATCGGCGCTCACACCTTCACCCTGGCCTACCAGAAAGTCACCGGCGACGGCGACTATGGTTATGGTATCGACGGTGGCGGCACCATCTTCCTGGCCAACTCCGTGGCCCGCTCCGACTTCAACGCCGAAGACGAGAAATCCTGGCAGGCTCGCTACGACCTGAACTTTGCCGAATACGGCATTCCAGGCCTGACCTTCATGACCCGTTATGTACGCGGTTCCGACGCCAACGTCGCCGGCACCACCAACGGCAAAGAATGGGAACGCGACGTCGACATCAAGTACGTGCTGCAGGAAGGCCCGGCGAAAGACCTGAGCTTCCGCGTGCGTCAAGCCACCTACCGTTCTTCCGATGGTGTCTACTACGATTCCCCATCGATCGACGAACTGCGCCTGATCGTGGAGTACCCGCTGAGCATCCTGTAAGCCTGGCTTGCAGTGCCCCGCACCTGAAAAAGCCCGGCAATCACGCCGGGCTTTTTCTTGGCTGACAAGTGTCACGCCCTGGGGCATCCTGTACGCCTTCGTTTCCCCCCCGTACAATGCGGGGCTATTTCAACGTCTTAGGCAATCGACACGGCTAACCATGCGCACCAGTCAATATTTGCTCGCCACCCAGAAAGAAACCCCTGCCGACGCAGTGGTCATCAGCCATCAGCTCATGCTGCGTGCCGGCATGATCCGCAAACTGGCCTCCGGCCTGTACACCTGGCTGCCGATGGGCTTGCGGGTAATGCGCAAGGTCGAAGCCGTGGTGCGTGAGGAAATGAACGCCGCCGGCGCCCTGGAGGTGCTGATGCCGAGCATCCAGCCCGCCGAGCTGTGGCAGGAATCGGGTCGCTGGGAGCAATACGGCCCGGAGCTGCTGCGCCTGAAAGACCGCCACCAGCGTGACTTCTGCGTCGGCCCTACCCACGAAGAAGTGATCACCGACCTGGCCCGTAACGAGCTGTCCAGCTATAAACAGCTGCCGCTCAACCTGTACCAGATCCAGACCAAGTTCCGTGACGAAATCCGCCCGCGCTTCGGCCTGATGCGTGGCCGCGAGTTCATCATGAAGGACGCCTACTCGTTCCATGCCGACCAGGCTTCCCTGCAGGAAACCTACGATCGCATGCACCAGGCGTACAGCAATGTGTTCACCCGCCTGGGCCTGGACTTCCGCCCAGTGCAGGCCGATACCGGCTCGATCGGTGGCAGCTACTCGCACGAGTTCCACGTGCTGGCCGAGTCCGGCGAAGACGACGTGATCTTCAGCGACAGCTCCGACTACGCCGCCAACATCGAGAAAGCCGAGGCTATCCCGCGTGAAACCGTGCGCCCTGCCCCTACCGAGGAGCTGCGCCTGGTCGACACCCCGAACGCCAAGACCATCGCCCAGTTGGTGGAAAACCACGGCCTGCCGATCGAAAAGACCGTCAAGACCCTGATCGTACGCGGTGCCGAAGAGGGCAAGCTGATTGCCCTGATCGTCCGTGGCGACCACGAACTGAACGAAATCAAGGCCACCAAGCTGGAACAGGTTGCCGACCCGCTGGTCATGGCCACCGAAGCCGAACTGCGCGACGCCATTGGCGCCGGCGCCGGCTCGCTCGGCCCGCTCAACCTGCCACTGGAAATCATCATCGACCGCTCGGTTGCCCTGATGAGCGACTTCGGCATTGGCGCCAACATCGACGACAAGCACTACTTCGGCGTCAACTGGGAACGCGACCTGCCGGTGCCACAGGTTGCCGACCTGCGTAACGTGGTCGAAGGCGACCCAAGCCCGGATGGCCAGGGCACCCTGGTGATCAAGCGCGGCATCGAAGTGGGCCACATCTTCCAGCTGGGTACCAAGTACAGCGAGGCATTGAAATGCCAGGTACTGGGCGAGAACGGTAAGCCGGTGGTTCTGTCGATGGGCTGCTATGGCATCGGCGTTTCCCGCGTGGTCGCCGCGGCCATCGAGCAGAGCTATGACGACAAGGGCATCATCTGGAACGACGCCCTGGCCCCGTTCCAGATCGCTCTGGTACCGCTGCGCTATGAAACCGAGGTGGTCCGTGAGGCAACCGACAAGCTGTACGCCGAACTGACTGCTGCCGGCTTCGAAGTGCTGCTGGACGACCGCGACAAGAAGACCAGCCCAGGCATCAAGTTTGCCGACATGGAGCTGATCGGCATCCCACACCGCATCGTCGTCAGCGATCGCGGCCTGGCCGAAGGCAACCTGGAGTACAAGCACCGCACCGAGCAGGACGCCCAGGCGTTGCCGCTCAATGAAGTGCTGGCCTTCCTGCAGGCCCGCGTTCGCCGCTGATAACCAATGCACGAGTGATCATGTACAAGCGAAGTACCTTTACCCTTGGGGGCGCCGCACTGTGCGGCGCCCTGCTCGTCAGCGGCTGCGCCAACCAGATGTCCCAGCGCAGCGACCATGAGGAGCGCGTCGAGCGCAAACTGCTCGAGCACACCCTGCAGATCGATGTCGGCGAGCCGAAGGTGATGGAGCTTCCGCAGCGACGTGTGCGCGTGCATGAGCAAAAGCGCTTCGAAGTGACCGAATTCGAAGTGACCCGTCGCTATGACCGCTACACGCCTTACCAACCCTGGAGGGAGATCTACGAGATCCCGCTGGGTGCAGTGGCCGTGGTGGCGGGTGTCGGCGCCAATGTGGTCAACGTCTTCGCCTTGGGTAACCTGCCGCAAAGTATCACCCACGACTGGCTCAGCTATGGCGTGGATGGGCTCAATCCGTTCATGAACGTGCCATCCAACGGCCGCGCCCAGCAGAACCTGGCCGGGATCAGCGAAGTGCAGAAAGGCCAGCGAGAGGAATCCACCAGCCTGCCCTGGAGCGAGCGCCTGGTCGAGGTCAAGGCCGGCAAGATGACCCACGAGCTGACCACGGACCGCAACGGCGTGCTGCGCCTGAACCTGCTCGACAGCCCGTTCTCCGAGCAAAACCTCAACCACGTCGGCACCCTGCACCTGCAAGTACTTGACGAGGACAATGCGGTACGAGGCGATGCCAGCCTGTTGGTCAGCGCTACCCTGCGCAATAAGCTGCTCGAAGCCCATGAGCTGATCTTCGATGACCTCGAAGATGATGATGTCGGCCAGTGGGTGCACCGGGTCAAGCGCCTGTCCGAACTGGGCCTTGAAGAGGAAGCCAGTGAAATGGAACAGAGCCTGATCGAGCTGACCCGCAACGATCCGGAGCTGCAACAGGAGTTCCTACAGTCGCTGACCAAGGCCACTGGCCGGTTGGTGGCGGATCCAGGCGTGCATTAATAGAAGGGGCTGCATTGCAGCCCCTTTCATTTAGGCGGGAACAGCTCCAGCTGTTCATGCGCGCCCCGCAAGTCACGCAACCTCACCCCTACCCCTAGCAAGCGTACCGGCTTGCCGCCACGGGCGAACGCCTGCCCCAGCAATTGCCGATAACTCTCCAGGTCCCGGCCGGCCCCGGCTTGCTCCATGGTGGTCTGGCTGAAGTCATGGAACTTGACCTTGACGAACGGCTTGTCTGGCCGGTAACTGCTGTCCATTCGAGCGATGCGTTCGTTCAGGCTAGCCAGCAGATCTGGCAGCCGCGCCAAGCAACTGGCCAGGTCTGGCAGGTCGGTGTCGTAGGTGTTTTCCACACTCACCGACTGGCGTCGGCTGTCGTTATGCACTGCACGCTCATCAATCCCCCGCGCCAACCCCCACAACCGCTCGCCAAAACTGCCGAACTCGCGCACCAATGCCAGCCGTGACCACTCACGCAAATGCAGGCAGGTTTCGATGCCCAGCCGCGTCAGTTTGTCGGCCGTCACCTTACCCACCCCATGCAACCTGGCCACCGGCAAGGCTGCAACGAACGTTTCCACTTCATTTGGGGTAATCACGAACAGCCCGTTGGGTTTGCGCCAGTCACTGGCGATCTTGGCCAGAAACTTGTTAGGCGCCACGCCAGCCGACACGGTGATATGCAGGGTGCGGGCAACACGCCGGCGTATATCCTCGGCAATGCGCGTGGCGCTGCCCGAATACCACTGGCTGTCGCTTACATCCAGATAGGCTTCGTCCAGGGACAAAGGCTCGATGAGCTCTGTGTAGTCGCGAAAGATCGTGTGGATTTCCCGCGAGGCCTCACGGTAGGCCTCGAAGCGCGGCTTGACGATCAACAGATCGGGGCAGAGCTTCAGCGCATGCCGCGATGACATGGCCGAGCGCACGCCATAGGCACGCGCTTCATAGTTGCAGGTGGCGATTACCCCGCGATGGTCGGGCGAGCCCCCCACCGCCATGGGGCGACCGGCCAGGCGCGGGTCATCACGCATCTCGATCGCAGCGTAGAAACAATCGCAGTCGACGTGGATGATCTTGCGCAAGGACATGGACGACCGTCAGCACTGTAAATTCATACAGATAGTATCGCATGCGCCCTCTTCTGAAACAGCTCACCTGCTTTGCTACACGATAATCGGCCTGAAAGCCCCGCCGTGACTGAGCTGTACACTGTTATGAAGCGCTAAGGGTTTGAACAAAAAAGGTTTTTCCAAAACAATTGCTTGACATCAGTGCGTAAATCCGTAGAATTCGATCTCACAGGCGCGGGATGGAGCAGCCTGGTAGCTCGTCGGGCTCATAACCCGAAGGTCGTCGGTTCAAATCCGGCTCCCGCAACCAGATTCGAGAAAAGGCCACTGTTAACGCAGTGGCCTTTTTCTTTGCCCGTTAAAAAGCTTTTCCGAAAAAGCCTCGAAAAATCAAAGCCTAGCGCTTGACATATAAACTACACGCTGTAGAATCCGCCCCACTGACGCGGGATGGAGCAGCCTGGTAGCTCGTCGGGCTCATAACCCGAAGGTCGTCGGTTCAAATCCGGCTCCCGCAACCAGATTCAAGAAAAGGCCACTGTTAACACAGTGGCCTTTTTCTTTGCCTGCTGATAAGCATTTGCGAAAAAACGTCGAAAAATCAAAGCCTAGCGCTTGACATACAAACCATACGCTGTAGAATCCGCCCCACTGACGCGGGATGGAGCAGCCTGGTAGCTCGTCGGGCTCATAACCCGAAGGTCGTCGGTTCAAATCCGGCTCCCGCAACCATACTCGTCAGAACAAACCCCGCCTGTGTAAAAGCAGCGCGGGGTTTGTTGCTTTATACCTCCCTGATTTTCGTCGCCTCGATTTTCCCTCCCCTCATGCCAACCCGCAGGCTTGAGATGTCGTGCCCAGGATGAACTATCTTTAACCCTGCCAAGCCGCTGCAAACGCTTGAGGCCGGAGTAACATTGGATACGTTTTCTTAAGGGACTTTCACTTGGCCGCACCTTTCCTTCACCTCGCGCCGCATGCCCGGGGCAACTCATGACTTCGCACAATCCCGAACCGCCGGTGCCACTCGCTACGGCGCTACCCGGTGCTGTGCAGCGCCTACCCCTACTCGAACGCCTGAGTCGCTACCGCCAGCCCATAGGCCTGATGGTGACCCTGTTACTGTTCACGATGGCCTTGATTGCCTGCCGCCACCTGCTGAGCGAGCTGGACATCTATGCCTTGCACGATGCCATGCTCAGCGTGCCCACCCAGTCATTGCTGGGCGCCTTGCTGGCAACGGTGATCGGCTTTGTGATCCTGCTGGGCTACGAGTGGTCGGCCAGCCGCTATGCGGGCGTGAAACTGCCAGCACGCAGCCTGGCACTGGGCGGCTTCAGCGCCTTTGCCATCGGCAACGCCATCGGCCTGTCGATGCTCTCTGGCGGCTCGGTTCGCTATCGCCTGTACGCACGGCAAGGGCTTGGTGCTGGCGAAGTCGCACGCATGACCGTGTTTGCCAGCCTGTCACTGGGCTGCGCGCTGCCGCCCCTGGCCGCCTTGGCGACATTGAGCAACCTGCCGGCGGCCTCGACAGCGCTCGGGTTGGCGCCCGGCCTGCTGGCAGCTGTTGCCAGCGCCGTGCTGGTGGTGTCTGCCTTACTGGTAATTGGCTTGTACCGCCGACGCCTGGCCGAGCAACCGGCGGCCAATAACCTGCTCGTTCAACTGGGGCGGCGCACACTTCGGCTGCCGGATGCACGCCTGGCGGCCCTGCAATTGCTGATAACCGCGCTGGATGTGGCGGCGGCGGCCACCGTGCTCTACCTGTTGCTGCCCGAAGCCCCTCCTTTCGGCGCGTTCGTGCTGGTGTACCTGCTGGCCTTGGCCGCGGGCGTGCTCAGCCACGTACCGGGCGGCGTCGGGGTGTTCGAAGCAATCCTGCTGGCGGCCTTTGCCGACCAGCTCGGTGCCGCACCGCTGGCGGCTGCCTTGCTGCTGTACCGGCTGATCTATGTGGTGCTGCCACTGCTGCTGGCCTGCGTGTTGCTGCTGGCCAATGAAGCCCGACGCCTGCTGTTTGCGCAACAGGCCATCAAGGCCGCTTCAGGTCTGGCCGCACCGATCCTGTCGATTCTGGTGTTCCTGTCCGGCGTGGTGCTGCTTTTTTCCGGTGCCACGCCCGAGATAGATACGCGCCTGGAGCATATGGGTTTCCTGGTGCCACACCGGCTGATCGACGCCTCTCATTTCGGCGCCAGCCTGATCGGTGTGCTATGCCTGCTGCTGGCCCAAGGCCTACGCCGGCGCCTGTCCGCCGCCTGGCTACTGACCACCGTGCTGTTGCTGGTCGGCGCCCTGCTGTCGCTGTTGAAGGGCTTTGACTGGGAAGAGGCTTGCCTGCTGACCTTTACCGCCGCCCTGCTCGCGCTGTTCCGCCGCTCGTTCTATCGCCCCAGCCGACTGCTGGAGCTGCCCTTCTCGCCGGTTTTCCTGGTGGCCAGCGCCTGTACGGTGGGCGCATCAGTGTGGCTTCTGCTGTTCGCCTACCAGGATGTGCCTTACAGCCATCAGCTGTGGTGGCAGTTCACCCTCGATGCCGACGCGCCACGGGGCCTGCGCGCCGCCATGGGCAGTGCCTTGCTGTTGGCTGCCGTGGCACTGACGTGGCTGTTGCGCACAGCGCCGCCAGTGATCCACCTGCCCGATGAAGAAGAGCTGCAACGCGCCAGCCGCATCCTGCAGGCCTCCGACCAGCCCGACGGCGGCTTGGCGCTGACTGGCGACAAGGCGTTGCTGTTCCACCCGCGTGGTAACGCGTTCCTCATGTACGCCCGGCGCGGCCGCAGCCTGGTGGCGCTGTACGACCCGATAGGCCCGGCCCAGGAACGCGCCGAGATGATCTGGCAGTTCCGCGACCTGTGCGACCTGCACCACGCACGGCCCGTGTTCTACCAGGTACGCGCGGAGAACCTGCCGTTCTACATGGACATCGGCCTGACCGCATTGAAGCTCGGCGAAGAAGCCCGGGTCGACTTGCGCCGCTTCGACCTTGAAGCCAAAGGCAAGGAGATGAAAGACCTGCGCTACACCTGGAACCGCGGTGGACGCGATGGCCTGAGCCTGGAGATCCATGAGCCCGGCCACGCCCCGTTGGCTGAGCTGAAGGAAATCTCAGACGCCTGGCTCGGCGGTAAAAACGTGCGCGAGAAAGGCTTCTCGCTGGGGCGCTTCAGCCCAGACTACCTGCAGCACTTCCGCATAGCCCTGATTCGCTTCCAGGGCCGCCCGGTAGCCTTCGCCAACTTGCTGGAAACCCATGGAAACGAGCTGGCCAGCCTCGACCTGATGCGTGCGCACCCCGAAGCGCCAAAGCTGACCATGGAGTTCATGATGATCGGCTTGATCCTGCACTACAAAAGCCATGACTACGGGCGTTTCAGCCTGGGCATGGTACCGCTGTCCGGCCTGCAACCCAGGCGCGGCGCTCCCTTGACCCAACGCTTGGGTTCGCTGGTGTTCCGCCGTGGTGAACAGCTTTACAACTTCCAGGGGCTTCGACGCTTCAAGGACAAGTTCCAGCCGGACTGGGAACCCCGCTACATGGCCGTGCCAGCCGGGCTCGACCCGCTGGTGGCACTGGCCGACACCGCCGCCCTGATTGCAGGCGGCCTGACTGGATTGGTGAAACGCTGATGACCCGACGCTTTTGGCTGTACCTGCTGGTTCCCCTGCTGCTGGCCGCCCTGGGTGGTGGGCTGGCCTTCTGGCTGTGGACGCGCCCGGCCCCCGAGGCGCGCCTGGAGCAAATGAGCATCAATGACACCAGCATCACCCGTGTTACCCCTGGCGTGCACCCCAAGGCCCGGGTGGCCATCGGCGTGCCACAAGACCAGGCACTGACGGGCAAGCAACTGCTCGACCTGAGCCAGGCCGGTGAAGCCCAGCTGGTGCAGGTGATTCTGCCGCCTGGCGACTGCAGCAAGCAGCAGCAGGCCATGGACCAGGCGCTGACCCAACTGCAGGAAAAACCGACCTTGGTCGCCGGCATCGGTCCCGGTGCCACCCAGGCCTGGCGCTGGCTGGCCAGCCAGAAAGATGACAAGGCGCGGGCCATTTCCGTGGGCTTCACCCTAGAACAGCCTGACTGCCAGGCTCCGCTGCCCAAATCGGCTGCCCATGGCCACTGGAACGTCGCCTGGAACGACAACCCGGATGACGCCAGCGCCGCCTTCGTGCGCGACCAGGCCAACGCCGAAACCAGCATCAGCGACTACGACATCCACTTGCCACAAGTGCTCAAGGCGCAACTGACCCAAGCCCTGGTCGGCCGCGACGGTAACGCACTGGCCATCCCGGTGGTCGAAGTGCCGGCCGGGCAAACCACAGACACGGTTACCTTGTTCCTCTCTGGTGATGGCGGCTGGCGCGACCTGGACCGCGACGTGGCCGGGGAAATGGCCAAGCTGGGTTACCCGGTGGTGGGCATCGACACGCTGCGCTACTACTGGCAGCACAAGACCCCGGAACAAAGCGCCGCCGACCTTTCCGAGCTGATGCATCACTACCGGCAGAAGTGGGGTACCAAGCGCTTCGTATTGACCGGCTATTCGTTCGGCGCCGACGTGCTGCCGGCAATCTACAACCGCCTGCCCGTCGAGGACCAGCAGCGTATCGACGCGGTGGTGCTGCTAGCCTTTGCGCGCAGTGGCAGCTTCGAGATCGAGGTCGAGGGTTGGCTGGGCAAGGAAGGCCAGGAAGCGCCAACCGGGCCGGAAATGGCCAAGCTGCCAGCATCCAAGGTCGTGTGCGTATATGGCGTCGAGGAAACCGACGAGAGCGGTTGCACGGAAAAGACGGCAGTGGGTGAGCGCCTGAAACTGCCTGGTGGTCACCACTTCGACGAGAACTACCCGGCACTTGCCAAGCGGTTGATTGGCGAGATCGAGACGCGCCAAGGCAAGACCAGCGTAGCTGAGCAGAACTGACAAGGGTCAGGGCCGCTCTGCGGCCCGGACCCTTGCTGTGCAAACCCATTCAGATCTCGACCTGCGTCCCCAGTTCGATCACCCGGTTCAACGGCAGGTTGAAGAAGCGCAAGTTGCCGTTGGCATTTTTCAGCAGGAACGCGAACAGGTTGCCCCGCCAGCGCGACATCCCCTCCAGCCGTGACGCGATCACCGTCTCGCGGCTGAGGAAGTAGGTAGTGCGCATTGGCGTGAAGTCCAGGTCATCCAGATGACACAGCTTCAACGCGGCAGGCACGTCCGGCTCATCCATGAACCCAAAGTGCAGCAACACACGGAAGAATCCGTCGCCATAGGCTTCCACCTCGAAACGCTCATGTTCCGGTACCCGCGGCCGGTCTTCGCTGACCACAGTCAGCAGCACCACCTGGCTGTGCAACACCTGGTTGTGCAACATGTTGTGCAACAGCGCATGCGGCACGGCATCGGAGCGTGCCGTCAGAAACACCGCCGTACCCTCGACCCGGTGCGGTGGCTGAATGCGGATGCTGCTGATGAACAATGGCAATGGCAGGGCACCTTCATCGATGCGCTCGACCAGAATCTGCTTGCCGCGCTTCCAGGTGCTCATCAGCAGGTACAGCACACCACCGGCCAACACCGGGAAGGCACCGCCCTGAGCAATTTTCGGCACGTTGGCGGCGAAGAACAGCCCGTCGACAAGCAGGAAGCCGACCAGAATCGGCACTGCGAGCAGCGGCGGCCACTTCCACAGCAGCAGCATCACCGCTGACACCAGGACGGTGGTGATCAGCATGGTACCGGTCACCGCAACCCCGTAGGCAGCCGCCAGTGCGCCTGACGACTCGAAACCGATGACCAGCAACACCACGCCCACCATCAACGTCCAGTTCACCGCACCAATGTAGATCTGCCCCTGCTCGTCGCTTGAAGTGTGCTGAATGTGCATACGCGGGATATAGCCCAGCTGGATGGCCTGGCGTGTCAAGGAGAAGGCCCCAGAAATCACCGCCTGCGAAGCGATAACCGTGGCCATGGTGGCCAGCCCGACCAAAGGCAGCAGCGCCCAGCCCGGCGCCAGCAGGTAGAACGGGTTGCGCGCGGCCTCCGGGTTTTGCAGCAGCAATGCACCCTGGCCAAAGTAATTGAGCACCAGCGCCGGGAGCACCAGGATGAACCAGGCCCGGGCAATCGGCTTGCGGCCAAAGTGCCCCATGTCGGCGTACAGCGCCTCGGCCCCCGTCAGCGCCAGCACGACCGCGCCGAGAATGGCCACGCCGATGCCAGGGTGCACCACGAAGAAATTGACTGCCCAGACCGGGCTGAACGCCTTGAGTACTTCCGGGCTCTGCGAGATGCCATGCACACCCAGCGCGCCCAGCGCCAGGAACCAGGTAACCATGATAGGACCAAACAGCTTGCCGATCTTCTCGGTGCCGTGCCGCTGTACCAGGAACAGTGCCACCAGCACCACCAGCGAAATTGGCACCACCCAGTGGTCGATACCGTCGAAGGCCAGGCCCACGCCCTCCACCGCCGACAGCACCGACACCGCCGGGGTGATCATACTGTCGCCATAGAACAGCGAAGCGCCGATCAAGCCACAGATCACCATCAGTGTGCGCAGCCGCGGGTACGCCGCCGTGGCCCGCCGCGCCAGAGCGGTCAACGCCATGGTGCCGCCCTCCCCCTGGTTATCGGCACGCAAGATGAACATCACATACTTGAATGACACCACCCACAACAACGACCAAAGGATCAGCGACAGGATCCCCAGCACGCCATCATGGTTGACCGACACCCCGTAGCCGCCGGTAAAGACTTCCTTGAGGGTATACAACGGGCTGGTGCCGATATCGCCATAAACTACCCCGACCGCCGCCACGAGCAGGCCCACCGACCGTGACGCACCCTGCTTCCCCTCGTGCCCGCCCTCAGCGTGACTGCTTGCCTGAACCATCGACCACTCCCGCAAACGGCCTTCACGGCCCTTGGTAATCAATCTGCCACCAGGCCCTGGAAGGTACCCCGGCGCAACGGCGCGAAGCATAGCGCAGCGTTCGTCGTATTTCTGCTGGTCAAGCGCCCTTGCGCTCGCTAGAATTGCGCACTTTTTGATCAGAGGCGCCAAAAGCGCCCGTCAAGTTCGCCCCCGATTCCGGCCGGGCGACCTGTATTCAATACCGAGGTTAGTCATGTCCACCACGCCCGCCACCCCCAAGGTAGGTTTCGTAAGCCTGGGTTGCCCAAAAGCCCTGGTCGACTCCGAGCGCATCCTGACCCAGCTGCGCATGGAAGGCTATGAAGTCGTACCCACCTACGAGGACGCCGACGTGGTGGTGGTCAACACCTGCGGCTTCATCGACAGCGCCAAGGCCGAATCGCTGGAAGTGATCGGCGAAGCCATCAAGGAAAACGGCAAGGTGATCGTCACCGGCTGCATGGGCGTCGAAGAAGGCAGCATCCGTGACGTGCACCCAAGCGTGCTGTCGGTCACTGGCCCGCAGCAGTACGAGCAGGTAGTCAACGCCGTTCACGAAGTGGTGCCGCCGCGTCAGGACCACAACCCGCTGATCGACCTGGTGCCGCCACAGGGCGTCAAGCTGACCCCGCGCCACTATGCCTACCTGAAGATCTCCGAAGGCTGCAACCACAGCTGCAGCTTCTGCATCATCCCGTCGATGCGCGGCAAGCTGGTCAGCCGCCCGGTGGGTGAAGTGCTGAGCGAGGCCGAGCGCCTGGTCAAGGCCGGGGTGAAGGAAATCCTGGTGATTTCCCAGGACACCAGCGCCTACGGCGTCGACGTCAAGTACAAGACCGACTTCTGGAACGGCCGCCCGGTGAAGACCCGCATGCTCGAGCTGTGCGAAGCACTGAGCAGCCTGGGCGCCTGGGTCCGCCTGCACTATGTGTACCCTTACCCGAACGTTGACGACGTGATCCCGCTGATGGCTGCCGGCAAGATCCTGCCGTACCTGGACATCCCGTTCCAGCACGCCAGCCCGAAAGTGCTCAAGTCGATGAAGCGCCCGGCCTTCGAAGACCGCACCCTGGCGCGCATCAAGAACTGGCGCGAGCAGTGCCCTGAGCTGGTGATCCGCTCCACCTTCATCGTCGGCTTCCCGGGCGAGACCGAGGAAGACTTCCAGTACCTGCTGGACTGGCTGACCGAAGCCCAGCTCGACCGCGTGGGCTGCTTCCAGTACTCGCCGGTGGAAGGCGCCCCGGCCAACGACCTGGGCCTGGCCGAAGTACCGGACGACGTCAAGCAAGAGCGCTGGGACCGCTTCATGGCCCACCAGCAGGCCATCAGTGCTGCCCGCCTGCAATTGCGCATCGGCAAGGAAATCGACGTGCTGATCGACGAAGTCGAGGAACAAGGTTCGGTTGGCCGCAGCTTCTTCGATGCACCGGAAATCGATGGCAGCGTGTTCATCGATGGCGACCATGGTTTCAAGCCAGGCGACAAAGTGCGTTGCCGTGTGGTGGATGCCGACGAGTACGACATGTGGGCTGAACCCATCTAAAACGGCTGAAGCCTGCAAAGCCCCTGCCCCGGCGTTCTCCATAGGGAATGACCGGCGCAGGGGCTTTTTTGTCAGAACGTGTGAAACAGCATCAGGCCGCCCTCGGCATCCGGGCTGGCATCCGAGAAGCCTTTGACTGCATAGAGTTGGACTTTCCACTGCTGGTTGAGCTTGTGGGTGAGGAACAGGGTAAGCTCCTTGATCTGCGCCCCGGTCGAGACCACTTTCTGCCGCCAATCGTAGGAGGCGCCGGCCGAAGTACCGACCGCCACCGGCAGGGCAAAGCCGAGACTGGCAAATACCGGGTCATCGAAGTCGCTATCGGGCGGGTCACCGAACTTCTTCCAACCCAGCGTCGCGAAACCGGTGACCGGGCCAAAGCCCTTGGCTATGTCGACCTGGGTGGTGTAATCGTACTGGCCGGTGCCCAGGCACTGGTCTTCATCAGCGGTAGGGAATTTGACCTTGCCGATCAGGTCCAGCATCAGGCCGCCGTCACGACCATCGAGCAGTGCATAGGCGGCGCTGGCAACCGTGTCACCCAACCCGCTTTCCACGTCTCGGCAACCACCGGGCAAGGGGTCACCATTGGGGCCGACTTCGGGGTTGGTGATACGCAACCAAGGCACGGTAACCTTGTAGGTCATGGGGCCGCTCTCATACTTGCCGACCACCGGCACATACCAGATTTCCGAAGTGGTGCCGGTACCATAGTCGCCACTTGAATAATCCATGCCAATGGCGGCACTGAAGGTATCGGCCAGCGCCGACACGCAGGTGCACGAGAGCAAACAGGCGAACAGAGGGAGCGTGGGTCTCATTTGCAACTCAGTACTCTTTCGGGAAGCATGGCCAGACTTACCCAGCCTAGTTGGCTAACGCCCGGATCGCTCTGGATGCTCAACTTTTTCCACCGTCTCTGCCTTTTCCGGCCTCTCCACCTTTTCAACTTTCTCTGGTAACTCCACCTTTTCGACCCGTTCAGGCTTTTCTACTTTTTCTACTTTCTCGGGCTTCTCGACTTTCTCGACCTTCTCAACTTTCTCGACCTTCTCGACCTTCTCGACCTTCTCGACCTTCTCGACTTTCTCGACCTTCTCGACCTTCTCGACCTTCTCGACCTTCTCGACTTTCTCGACCTTCTCGACCTTCTCGACCTTCTCGACCTTCTCGACCTTCTCGACCTTCTCGACCTTCTCGACCTTCTCGACCGTGTCGTCCCTCTCCTCTTTCACG
>NZ_JBJJLR010000025.1:0-76511 GCF_046230975.1 Pseudomonas sp. KCJK9058 | reverse complement strand
CGCCCCCGGCCTTTCGACCGGGGGCGTTTTCATTCAGCCTGAGCTAACTCAGTTCTTGGCTTTCTTGGCTGCGCGGGTACGCTCGCCTTCGTCCAGGATCTTCTTGCGCAGACGAATCGACTTAGGCGTCACTTCGCACAGCTCGTCGTCCTGGATGAATTCCAGGGCCTGCTCGAGGGTGTGGCGAACTGGCGGTACCAGGGCGATGACTTCGTCTTTGCCCGAAGCACGCATGTTGTCGAGCTTCTTGCCTTTGGTCGGGTTCACGCCCAGGTCATTGTCACGGCTGTTCAGGCCGATGATCTGACCGTTGTAGATCTCCTGGCCGTGTTCAACGAACAGCTTGCCGCGAGCCTGCAGGGTTTCCAGCGAGTAGGTCAGTGCCTTGCCGGTCTCGACCGAAACCAGTACGCCGTTGAGGCGGCCGGACATCTGGCCCGACTTCATGGTGTCGTAGCGATCGAAGATCGAGGTCAGGATGCCTGCACCGTTGGTCAGGGTCAGGAACTGGTTACGGAAACCGATCAGACCACGGGCTGGAATGTTGTACTCCAGACGAACACGGCCCTTGCCATCCGGAACCATGTTGGTCAGGTCGCCTTTACGCAGACCCATCTCTTCCATGACCTTGCCCTGGGATTCTTCAGGGATGTCGATGGTGACGTTCTCGAACGGCTCCTGCTTCACGCCGTCGACTTCGCGGATGATCACTTCAGGACGGCCCACGGCCATTTCGAAGCCTTCACGACGCATGGTTTCGATCAGCACCGACAGGTGCAGCTCACCACGGCCCGAAACCTTGAACTTGTCTGGGGAGTCGGTCTCCTGAACGCGCAGGGCAACGTTGTACAGCAGCTCCTTGTCCAGACGGTCCTTGATGTTACGGCTGGTGACGAACTTGCCTTCTTTACCGCAGAACGGCGAGTCGTTGACCTGGAAGGTCATCGAAACGGTCGGCTCGTCAACGGTCAGCGGCTTCATCGCTTCTACCGCATCCGGGGCGCACAGGGTGTCGGAGATGAACAGCTCATCGAAACCGCTGATGCAGACGATATCGCCAGCCTGGGCTTCTTCGACGTCAACGCGGTGCAGACCGTGGTGACCCATCAGCTTCAGGATACGGCCGTTACGCTTCTTGCCGTTGGTGTCGATGGCGACAACCGGGGTGTTCGGCTTGACGCGGCCACGGGCGATGCGGCCAACACCGATAACGCCGAGGAAGCTGTTGTAGTCCAGTGCGGAGATCTGCATCTGGAACGGGCCGTCGCGGTCAACAGACGGTGCAGGTACGTTGTCGATGATCGACTGGTACAGGGGGGTCATGTCTTCGGCCATGGCAGTGTGGTCCAGGCCGGCAATGCCGTTCAGGGCCGAGGCGTAGACCACTTTGAAGTCCAGCTGTTCGTCGGTGGCACCGAGGTTGTCGAACAGGTCGAAGATCTGGTCCAGAACCCAGTCAGGACGTGCGCCCGGACGGTCAACCTTGTTGATCACGACGATTGGCTTCAGGCCGGCTTCGAAAGCCTTCTTGGTCACGAAGCGGGTTTGCGGCATCGGGCCGTCCTGGGCGTCGACCAGCAGCAGCACAGAGTCGACCATCGACATTACACGCTCAACCTCGCCACCGAAGTCGGCGTGGCCGGGGGTGTCGACGATGTTGATGTGGTAGCCGTTCCAGTTGATGGCGGTGTTTTTCGCCAGAATGGTAATACCGCGCTCTTTTTCCTGGTCGTTGGAGTCCATGACGCGCTCGTCATTGAGCTCGTTACGCTCCAGAGTGCCGGACTGACGCAGGAGTTTGTCGACCAGAGTGGTTTTACCATGGTCAACGTGGGCGATGATGGCGATGTTACGCAGATTTTCGATCACAAGTGTATCTCGATCAGAGGATTCGGTTGCCGCCCATTGTAGGCGGCCAATATGTACTGTTTGAGGCTCAGCGGGCCCGGCGGTCGGGAGGGCGATGGCGGATACTGCCGCCATACAGCCCCGGCGTCTTATGTCGGACGATAAACACGCACATTGGCATGTCCCTCACTGAGCAGGTGGTGTGCGTGCAAACGGCTCATCACACCCTTGTCGCAATACAGCAAGTACTGGCGCGTGGGGTCCAGGTGCTTGAACTTGCTGTTGATGGCGTAGAACGGCATGGCCTGGACTTCGATACCTTCCAGCACCAGAGGTTCGTCTTCCTGGGCATCGGGGTGGCGAATGTCGATGACGATCTGGCCTGGCAGCGCCTCGGCCACTTCCTCGATTTCGATGTCCTTGCCCAGCTCATCGATCACATGGTCGATGGAAATGAACTTGGCGCGCTCGAGCGCGCGCTCCAGCACGGCCATGTCGAACTGCTTTTCTTCGTGCTCCATGCGGTGACGCTTGGCATGGGTGGTCGGGTTTACCGAGATCACGCCGCAGTATTCCGGCATGTGCTTGGCAAAGTCCGCGGTGCCGATTTCGGTGGCCTGGTCGATGATGTCCTGCTTGTGGCTGGCCAGCAGCGGGCGCAGCACCAGCTTGTCGGTGGCCGAGTCGATGATCGACAGGTTCGGCAGGGTCTGGCTGGACACCTGGGAAATCGCTTCGCCGGTCACCAGCGCGTCGATCTGCAAGCGGTCGGCCATATGGGCGGCGCCGCGCAGCATCATGCGCTTGAGGGTCACGCCCATGTAGCTGTTGTCGACCTTGTTGAGGATCTCGCCAACCACTTCTTCGAACGGCACGCTGATGAACAGTACGCGCTGGCTGCTGCCGTATTTTTTCCACAGGTAATGGGCCACTTCCATTACGCCCAGCTCGTGGGCACGGCCGCCGAGGTTGAAGAAGCAGAAGTGGGTCATCAGGCCGCGGCGCATCATCTGGTAGGCCGCAACGGTGGAGTCGAAACCACCGGACATCAGCACCAGGGTCTGCTCCAGGGCACCCAGCGGATAACCGCCGATGCCGTTGTGCTGGTTGTGGATCACGTACAGGCGCTGGTCGCGGATTTCGATGCGCACCAGCACTTCAGGCTTTTTCAGCTCGATCCCGGCGGCGCCACACTGCTGGCGCAGCTGGCTGCCGACGTAACGGTCGACGTCCATCGAGGTGAAGTCATGGTGGCCACCGCGCTTGCAGCGCACGGCGAAATGCTTGCCGGCCAGCAGGTGGCCGAAGTGGTGCTTGCACTTGGCGACGATGTCGTCGAAGTCACCCAGCGGGTATTCCTCTACCTGCAGGAAGTGGGTGATACCCGGGGTGCAGGTGAGGCGTTCGATCATCTCGCGCTGGACTTTTTCGTCTTCGACGCGGGTGACCACCTCGAGATTGTCCCAGACACCATCGACCGCGAGCTCAGGGTCGAGATCCTTGAGCACGTTGCGGATGTTCTTGCCAAGCTGGCGGATGAAGCGCTTGCGCACCGGCCGGCTTTTGATGGTGATTTCTGGGAAGACTTTGACGATAAGTTTCATTGGTTAACAGCGCGCGCAGGGCCTGCCGAAAATGAGGGGCGCGAATTATATCGGAAATTGCTCAGGATTTGACCAACTTTTGATCAGAAGCTTTGAGATAAATGCAGAGGCCAGGTTTTGCAGTGCCTGTTCCGGCCCTTTCGCGGGTAAACCCGCCCGTAGGAGCGGGTTTACCCGCGAAGAGGCCCTAGAAGCTAGCACACCACTCACACCACGCACCCAATTGGTGCGAGACGATCAAAAAACGCATCGTAAGGGTGCACTTTTACCCGCCAACCCAACGCCAAATGCCCGCAAACGCCCCCTTTTATCCCACCCTCGCCATTTTCGGGCACTGGCATGCAATTTGCTCCCTTGTGAGGCAGGTAAGCTTGGCCGACTATCCGCGCCCGGCAACACCCTTTTTCCAGGGCAGCGGCCCACCGCGCTCTAGACCATCCGGAGGACAACATGTCGAAGTCGGTTCAACTCATCAAAGATCATGACGTCAAGTGGATTGATCTGCGTTTCACGGACACCAAAGGCATTCAGCACCACGTGACCATGCCGTCGCGTGATGCGCTGGACGAAGACTTCTTCGAAGTCGGCAAGATGTTCGACGGTTCCTCCATCGCTGGCTGGAAAGGCATCGAAGCTTCCGACATGATCCTGATGCCGGTCGACGAAACCGCCGTTCTGGACCCGTTCACCGAAGAACCAACCCTGATCATCACCTGCGACATCGTCGACCCGTCGAGCATGCAGGGCTACGATCGCGACCCACGCGCCATCGCCAAGCGCGCTGAAGAGTACCTGAAGAGCACCGGCATCGGTGACACCGTATTCGCCGGCCCAGAGCCTGAGTTCTTCATCTTCGACGAAGTGAAGTTCCACTCGGACATCTCCGGTTCGATGTTCAAGATCTTCTCCGAGCAGGGCTCGTGGATGACCGGCGCTGACGTGGAAGGCGGCAACAAAGGCCACCGCCCAGGCGTGAAAGGCGGCTACTTCCCGGTTCCGCCGTTCGACCACGACCACGAAATCCGTACTGCCATGTGCAACGCTCTGGAAGAAATGGGCCAGACCGTTGAAGTTCACCACCACGAAGTGGCGACTGCCGGCCAGAACGAAATCGGCGTCAAGTTCAACACCCTGGTGAAGAAGGCTGACGAAGTACAAGCGCTGAAATACGTCGTGCACAACGTTGCCGACGCTTACGGCCGTACCGCCACCTTCATGCCGAAGCCACTGTACGGCGACAACGGCTCGGGCATGCACGTGCACATGTCGATCTGGAAAGACGGCAAGAACACCTTCTCGGGTGAAGGCTATGCCGGCCTGTCCGACACCGCCCTGTACTTCATCGGCGGTATCATCAAGCACGGTAAGGCCCTGAACGGCTTCACCAACCCGTCGACCAACTCGTACAAGCGTCTGGTCCCAGGCTTCGAAGCCCCGGTAATGCTGGCCTACTCGGCTCGCAACCGTTCCGCCTCGATCCGTATTCCTTACGTTGGCAGCCCGAAAGCCCGCCGTATCGAAGCACGCTTCCCGGACCCATCGGCCAACCCGTACCTGGCGTTCGCGGCCCTGCTGATGGCTGGCCTGGACGGCATCCAGAACAAGATCCACCCAGGCGACGCGGCCGACAAGAACCTGTACGACCTGCCGCCAGAAGAAGCCAAGAACATCCCGCAAGTGTGCGGCAGCCTGAAAGAAGCTCTGGAAGAGCTGGATAAAGGCCGTGCGTTCCTGACCAAGGGCGGCGTGTTCTCCGATGACTTCATCGACGCCTTCATCGAACTGAAGAGCGAAGAAGAAATCAAGGTCCGTACCTTCGTACACCCGCTGGAATACGAGCTGTACTACAGCTGCTGATCTGATTGGCGCCTCGCGCCGATGACATGATCACAACGGCCTCCCTCGGGAGGCCGTTTTTGTTTTCATACATGCGAATCAGAACGCCCCTACAAGCAGCAGTTGGTCAACTGCGCACAATCCATTCTCCCTCTGTATGGAGAACACCATGCGCCTGGCCATCACGTCACTTTGCTTGCCGTTTGCCTTGATCGGCTGTATCGCTCCTGAAGCCTCCCAGCCTGAATTCAACCCACTCCTATCCAACATCGAGTACCGACTGGACCTGGCCAGCTCGGTTGCACTGCACAAGTGGGAACACAACCTTGCCGTAGCAGCGCCCGAGCGCGAGCGCGAAGTCCTTGCCCTGGTGCGCCAGCAGGCTGCCGACCATGACCTCAGCCCTGAACGCGCCGCAGCTTTCTTCAGCGACCAGATCGAGGCCAACAAGCTGATGCAATACACCTTGCTCGATCGCTGGGTCACGCTAGAGCAGAGGCCATCAGCAGCCGTCCTTGATTTGGTCGACCAACTGCGACCTCGTCTGGACAAGCTTCAGACAACGCTTCTATTCGAGTTGGGGCGCTTCGACCGGCACCCTCCAAAGGACTGCGCGCGTAAACTCGCCAACGTCCTGCGCGCCCGCACCAATGACCCGATACGCCACCTTGCCCTGGTCCGCGCAACCGCACAGCTGTGCCCGAAACACTAGGCACGCCAATGCTCTATATTGGTGCATAAGAGCGCCGAACGCTCCGCCATACACCCCAAAATAGGTCGCGCGGAGCGCCCGCTCAGCAAATTTTGATCCGATTGAGCGCAAATCCAGGCCTTTCTCAGCTATTTCCGCTTCTTTTCGGAGCCTTGGTTTGTTTCTTGCATTTTTTGCAGGAAGAGAGTCTCGCATCAGCGGATCCACAGCACGCCCGGTTCTGGCCCCAAGTGCCAGGCAAGCGCCAAACGAGGTCAACGACGCCTTATGACCATCAGCGATGCACAGCACCGTCTGCTTCTGGACAACCTGACCACCGCCACGTTGCTGCTCAACGCCGAGCTGCGCCTGGAGTACATGAACCCGGCCGCAGAAATGCTACTGGCCGTCAGCGGCCAGCGCAGCCATGGGCAGTTCATCAGCGAGCTGTTCACCGAATCGACCGAGGCGCTCAGTTCGCTGCGCCAGGCGGTCGAGCAGGCGCACCCGTTCACCAAGCGTGAAGCGCAGCTTACATCGCTGACCGGGCAGACCATCACCGTCGACTACGCGGTAACGCCGATACTGCATCAAGGCCAGACCCTGCTGTTGCTCGAGGTGCATCCGCGGGACCGTCTGCTGCGCATCACCAAGGAAGAGGCCCAACTGAGCAAGCAGGAAACCACCAAGATGCTGGTGCGCGGCCTGGCCCACGAAATCAAGAACCCCCTTGGCGGCATCCGCGGAGCAGCCCAGCTACTGGCCCGCGAACTGCCCGAGGAAGGGCTGCGCGACTACACCAATGTGATCATCGAAGAGGCCGACCGCTTGCGTAACCTGGTCGACCGCATGCTCGGCTCGAACAAGCTGCCGTCGCTGGCCATGACCAATATTCACGAAGTGCTGGAGCGTGTGTGCAGCCTGGTCGATGCCGAAAGCCAGGGGTGCATCACTTTGGTGCGCGATTACGACCCAAGCCTGCCGGACGTGCTGATCGACCGAGAACAGATGATTCAGGCCGTACTCAACATCGTGCGCAACGCCATGCAGGCGATCAGCTCGCAGAATGAACTGCGCCTGGGTCGCATCACCTTGCGCAGCCGCGCGCTGCGCCAGTTCACCATCGGCCACGTGCGTCACCGCCTGGTAGCGCGGGTAGAGATCATCGACAACGGCCCGGGCATCCCGCCGGAACTGCAGGAAACCCTCTTCTATCCCATGGTCAGTGGCCGCCCGGACGGTACCGGGCTGGGCCTGGCCATTACCCAGAACATCATCAGCCAGCACCAGGGCCTGATCGAGTGTGAAAGCCACGCTGGCCATACCGCCTTCTCGATTTACCTGCCTCTGGAACAAGGAGCCACCGCCTCATGAGCCGAAGTGAAACCGTATGGATCGTCGACGATGATCGTTCCATCCGCTGGGTCCTGGAAAAAGCCCTGCAACAGGAAGGCATGACCACCCAGAGCTTCGACAGCGCAGACGGTGTCATGGGACGCCTGGCACGCCAGCAACCCGACGTGATCATTTCCGACATTCGCATGCCTGGCACCAGCGGCCTCGACCTGCTGGCGCAGATCCGCGAGCAACACCCGCGCCTGCCGGTCATCATCATGACCGCCCACTCCGACCTGGACAGCGCCGTGGCCTCGTACCAAGGCGGTGCCTTCGAGTACCTGCCCAAGCCATTCGACGTCGACGAAGCGGTGTCGCTGGTCAAGCGCGCCAACCAGCACGCCCAGGAGCAGCAAGGCCTGGATGTGCCACAGAACCTGGCGCGCACCCCGGAAATCATTGGTGAAGCCCCGGCGATGCAGGAGGTGTTCCGCGCCATCGGCCGCCTCAGCCACTCCAACATCACCGTGCTGATCAATGGCGAGTCCGGCACCGGCAAAGAACTGGTGGCCCACGCCCTGCACCGGCACAGCCCACGCGCAGCATCGCCGTTCATTGCCCTGAACATGGCCGCCATCCCCAAGGACTTGATGGAGTCGGAGCTGTTCGGCCATGAGAAAGGCGCCTTCACAGGTGCTGCCAACTTGCGTCGCGGCCGTTTCGAGCAGGCCGATGGTGGCACGCTGTTCCTCGACGAAATCGGGGACATGCCTGCCGACACTCAGACCCGCCTGCTGCGTGTGCTGGCCGATGGCGAGTTCTACCGCGTGGGTGGCCATGTGCCGGTCAAGGTCGACGTGCGCATCATCGCCGCCACCCACCAGAACCTGGAGTCACTGGTGCAGGCCGGCAAGTTTCGTGAGGACTTGTTCCACCGCCTGAACGTGATCCGTATCCATATTCCGCGCTTGGCCGACCGCCGCGAGGATATCCCCGCCCTCGCCCGCCACTTCCTTGCCCGGGCGGCCCAGGAGCTGGCAGTCGAGCCGAAGATCCTCAAGCCGGAGACTGAAGAGTTCATCCGCAACCTGCCATGGCCGGGCAATGTGCGGCAGATGGAGAACACCTGCCGCTGGATCACCGTGATGGCCTCCAGCCGCGAAGTGCTGATCGGCGACCTGCCACCCGAACTGCTGAACCTGCCACAAGACGCCGCGCCGGTAACCAACTGGGAGCAGGCCCTGCGCCAGTGGGCCGACCAGGCATTGGCGCGCGGGCAGACCAGCCTGCTGGACAGTGCAGTGCCGAGCTTTGAACGGATCATGATCGAAACAGCACTCAAGCACACCGCCGGCCGCCGTCGCGATGCCGCGCTGTTGCTGGGTTGGGGGCGCAATACCCTGACGCGCAAGATCAAGGAGCTGGGAATGAATGTGGCCGGGGGGGATGATGAGGAAGGTGATGACCACTGAGCTCTGAATTAGCTTTTTAGATTGCTGGGGCTGCTTTGCAGCCCATCGCGACACAAGGCCGCGCCCACAGGATCACCTCTGCCCCCAAGGCTGATGCGATGGACACACATCGCGGTCGTCGTAGGAGCGGGTTCACCCGCGAAGAGGCCGGGCCTGCTGGCCAATCTCCACCTGCCGTTCAGCGTTGCCGCCACCACCGCATTCGCGGGTAAACCCGCTCCTACCCCGACCCTGTGGGAGCGGCCTTGTGTCGCGATGGGGCGCAAAGCGGCCCCAGTCATTTCAGCCTTCTGAATGCACCGTTCCTGTGCCGGCTGCACCTCTCGAAGGCACAAATCCCCTCAAAATCCGGCCAAATCACCCGCTAAGCCCAGTATTCACGGCTTTTGCAAAACTGGCACGCCCCCTGCAATAAGCAATACATCTCCAGTTTCGGGGGCCCTGGTACAGGCAGGCCGGGTGAACCCCTCTTTTATTTGCAGCACCGCCGCTTTTGGGGACCTCGGTACAGGCAGGCCGGGACATCCCCCCTTTATACGCAGCCCCCCTTTTGGGGACCCTGGTACAGGCAGGCCGGGATATCCCCTCTTTTATTCGTGCAGTTTCACTTGCACCCGCCAGCGCCCAGCGTCCTCTGCACCGGCCCATTCGCCGTGCAGGGGGCGCGCGGCCACCACCGTCAACAACAAACCTTCCTTGCTGTGCTGTACCCGCCAGCTCACCGGCTTGCCCTGCAGGCTGAGCTGCCCTTGCTGAGCCTTGCCCTGGGCCTGAAACAGCAACGCCACCGTCCCTTCCACGTTCTCGCCATGCAGCTTGGGCTCTTCGTTGAACCACAGCTCCAGGCCATCCTGCGTCGCTTGCACCTGCTGCAGCTCACGCTCGTCCGGCGTAGTCAGGCGACCGATCATCAGCCCTACCATCAAGCCAACGATCGCCAATGACAGCATCACCCGTGGGAAGGCCTTCGAACCCACGTCCGGTTCAGGGGTAGAATGCCCGTCATCTTCACGTTTGGAGCCGTGCATGTTTCACGTCATCCTTTTTCAACCAGAAATTCCGCCGAATACCGGCAACATCATTCGTCTATGCGCCAACAGCGGCTGTGCCCTGCACCTGATCGAACCCATCAGCTTCGAACTGGATGACAAGCGCCTGCGCCGCGCAGGGCTGGACTACCACGAGTATGCCACGCTCAAGCGCCACGAGAGCCTGGCCGGATGCCTGGAAAGCCTTGGCAACCCACGGTTGTTCGCCTTTACCACCAAGGGCTCGCACCCGTTCCACGAAGTGGCCTTCCAGCCGGGCGACGCCTTCCTGTTCGGGCCAGAGAGCCGCGGGTTGCCGGCCGAGGTGCTGGACAGCCTGCCGGCCGAGCATCGCCTGCGCCTGCCGATGCGGCCGGGGTGCCGTAGCCTGAACCTGTCCAATACGGTGGCGGTGACGGTGTATGAGGCGTGGCGGCAGAACGGGTTTGCCGGGAGCTGATGTGTTGCCTGTGCGGGCCTCTTCGCGGGTAAACCCGCTCCTACAGGGGATTGCGCCGTTCTCTCGGCCTGCGTAGGAGCGGGTTTACCCGCGAAGAGGCCCGCACAGGCAACAAAAAAGCGCCCCGAGAGGCGCTTTCTTGATACCGGCAGTTATTACTGCACAGTCGGCGCTTCACCCGCTTCCTGCATACGCTGCATTTCTTGCGCGTACAGGGCGTCGAAGTTGACCGGCGACAGCATCAGCGCCGGGAACGAACCGCGGGTCACCAGGCTGTCCAGGGCCTCACGGGCATAAGGGAACAGGATGTTCGGGCAGAACGCACCCAGGGTGTGGCTCATCGAAGGCGCATCGAGGTTGGCGATCAGGAAGATACCGGCCTGCTGCACTTCAGCAATGAAGGCCACTTCATCACCGTTCTTGACGGTAACCGACAGGGTCAGCACGACCTCGTGGAAGTCACCTTCCAGGGATTTCTGCTTGGTGTTCAGGTCCAGGGCAACGCTCGGTTCCCAGGTCTGACGGAAGATCTGCGGGCTTTTCGGGGCCTCGAACGACAGGTCGCGCACATAGATGCGCTGCAGGGAGAACTGAGGGCTGTTGTCTTCTGCAGCAGCGCCGTTGGTCTGTTGGTCAGTCATGTCAGATCCTTATCCTAATGTTTTTGAATGCAGTGCAAATCAGGCCGCCAGCAACGCGTCGAGCTTGCCCGCGCGCTCCAGGGCATAGAGGTCATCGCATCCACCGACATGGGTACTGCCGATCCAGATCTGCGGCACCGACGTACGGCCGGCTTTCTGACTCATCTCGGCGCGAACCTGCGGTTTGCCGTCGACCTTGATTTCCTCGAAGGCCACGCCCTTGCTCTCGAGCAGGTACTTGGCACGCATGCAGTAGGGGCAGTAGTCGCTGGAATAGACGATGACAGGCTTCATATCACTTCACCAGGGGCAGGTTATCGGCTTTCCAGCTGGAAACGCCACCGCTCAGTTTGGCGGCGTTGTAACCAGCTTTGAGCAGCTCGCGGCAAATGGTGCCGGACTGCTGGCCCATCGCGTCGACGACGATCAAGGTCTTTTCTTTATGCTTGTCCAGCTCGGTCATGCGGTTGGCCAGCTTGTCCTGCGGGATGTTCACCGCACCGACGATATGACCGGCGGAGTATTCCTTGGCCGGGCGAATGTCGATCACCAGGGCCTTCTCGGCATTGACCAGGGCTGTCAGTTGGCCGTTAGTCAGGCTTTGGCCACCACGACGGATTTCATTGATGAGCAGCAGGACCAGCAGAATGAGGAAGATCGCAACCAGGATGTAGTGATCTGTCGCGAATTGAATCAGGTGAGCAACCATCAGCGGTGTTCCAGGCGATTGAAAATGCCGGCCAGTATACACAGCCCCTTGGTGCCACCAAAGCCCGACGGGCCGGCCACAAAACCACCTTCATGTTGCCACCACAGGTGCGCCGGTCGGTGGAATGGGACGAATATTCGCCGCAGGTGGCGTATTTGCCCTAAAATGCGTGTCTTTATCATCTTTGAACAACCGTGAGTTTGATTGATGACGAGCACGCCCAAACCCTTGGTCCTGATTATCCTGGATGGCTTCGGCCATAGCGATATCCCCGAACACAACGCCATCTTTGCCGCCAATAAACCGGTCTATGACCGCCTGTGCGCCACCCAGCCGCATGGCCTCATTTCCGGCTCGGGCATGGATGTCGGCCTGCCGGACGGGCAGATGGGCAACTCCGAAGTCGGTCATATGAACCTCGGCGCAGGTCGCGTCGTGTATCAGGACTTCACGCGGGTGACCAAGGCCATCCGCGACGGCGAGTTCTTCGAAAACCCGGTACTGACCGGTGCTGTGGACAAGGCAGTCGGTGCTGGCAAGGCCGTGCACATCCTGGGCCTGCTGTCCGATGGTGGTGTACACAGCCACCAGGACCACTTGGTGGCCATGGCCGAACTGGCCGCCCAGCGTGGCGCCGAAAAGATCTACCTGCACGCCTTCCTCGATGGCCGCGACACCCCGCCACGCAGCGCGCAGTCGTCCATCGAACTGCTCGACGCCACCTTCGCCAAACTGGGCAAGGGCCGCATTGCCAGCCTGATCGGCCGCTACTACGCCATGGACCGCGACAATCGCTGGGACCGCGTCAGCGCCGCCTACAACCTCATCGTCGACAGCACTGCCGAGTACACCGCTGACACGGCCCTGGCAGGCCTTGAAGCGGCTTACGCCCGCGACGAAAGCGACGAGTTCGTCAAGGCCACGCGCATTGGCGAAGCCGTCAAGGTCGAAGATGGCGATGCCGTGATTTTCATGAACTTCCGCGCCGACCGCGCTCGCGAACTGTCGCGTGCATTCGTAGAGCCAGACTTTACGGAATTCGCCCGTGCGCGCCTGCCGAAGATGGCGGCGTACATCGGCCTGACCCAGTATTCGGCGAAGATCCCGGCACCGGCAGCCTTTGCCCCGTCCAGCCTGAACAACGTGCTGGGCGAATACCTGGCGAAAAACGGCAAGACCCAGCTGCGCATCGCCGAAACCGAGAAATACGCCCACGTCACCTTCTTCTTCTCGGGTGGCCGTGAAGAGCCGTTCGAAGGCGAAGAACGCATCCTGATCCCGTCGCCGAAGGTCGCCACCTATGACCTGCAACCGGAAATGAGCGCACCAGAGGTGACCGATCGCATCGTCGAAGCCATCGAACAGCAGCGCTTCGACGTCATCGTGGTCAACTACGCCAACGGCGACATGGTCGGCCACACCGGCGTGTTCGAGGCGGCGGTCAAGGCCGTCGAAGCACTGGATACCTGTGTAGGGCGCATTGTCGATGCACTGGACAAGGTCGGCGGCGAGGCCCTGATCACCGCTGACCACGGCAACGTCGAGCAGATGGAAGACGAGTGCACCGGCCAGGCGCACACCGCGCACACGACCGAGCCGGTACCGTTCATCTATGTGGGCAAGCGCAACGTGAAAGTGCGTGAAGGCGGCGTGCTGGCAGACGTGGCGCCGACCATGCTGAAGCTGCTTGGGCTGGAAAAGCCGGTGGAAATGACCGGTACCTCGATTCTGGTCGACGCCTGAATGTCGAAAGGGGCTGCGTTGCAGCCCCAATTGCACATGAATTCCAGACAAACGCCCCCCTGCATCCGCAGCGAGGCGTTTTTTTTGCCTGCCCAGGCGGGCATACTAGACCAGTCTCCATCCTTGGTACGCCAAACCCCATGCTTCGCGCCCTGATCCTCCTAGCCCTGTCTTGCCTGCTCAGCCCGGCCTTCGCCGATGAGCGTGCGCAGACCCAGCAGCAACTGGATGCCACCCGCCAGGACATTGCCGAGCTCAAGAAAACGCTGAGCAAGCTCCAGGAAGAAAAGGCAGGTGTGCAAAAAGACCTCAAAGCCACCGAAACCGACATCGGCAACCTCGAAAAGCAGGTGGAGGCCCTGCAGCAAGAACTAAAAAAGACTGAAGGCGAGCTGGAGCGCCTTGATACCGAGAAAAAAAAACTCCAGAGCGCCCGCGTTGAACAACAACGACTGATCGCCATTCAGGCCCGTTCGGCTTACCAGAACAACGGTCGCGAGGAATACCTCAAGCTGCTGCTCAACCAGCAGAACCCCGAGAAATTCGCCCGCACCCTCACCTATTACGACTACCTGAGCAAGGCGCGCCTGGAGCAATTGCGCACCTTCAACGAGACCTTGCGCCAACTGGCCAACGTCGAACAGGAAATTTCCAGCCAGCAACAACAACTGCTGGCCCAGCGCACCGACCTCGATAGCCGCCGCCAGGCCCTGGAAACCGAGCGCGCCAAGCGCCAGCAGGTACTGGCAAAGCTCAACAGCGATGTAAAAGACCGCGATCAGAAGCTGCAAGCGCGCGAACAGGACCAGGCCGACCTGGCCAAAGTCCTGAAGACCATCGAGGAAACCCTCGCCCGCCAGGCGCGTGAAGCTGAAGAGGCACGCAAGAAGGCCCTGCTGGCACAGCAGGAAGCAGAAAAACGCCGCCAGCAGGAAGCGCTGGCCGCCGCCGCTGCCCGCGACCGGGCCCGTGAGCCCGCAGAGCCAGTGGAACCGCCGAAAAAGGCCCGCACCACCCTCGGGCCGATGGTTTCCAGCGATGGCGCGAACTACGGCGGCGCATTTTCTGCTGCGCGGGGCAAACTTCCATGGCCAGTCAATGGTCGATTGCTGGCACGCTTCGGTGATGCCCGCGGTAGCGACGCTCGTGCCAAGTGGGACGGGGTTATGATCAGCGCCAACCCAGGCACCCAGGTACGTGCCGTGCACGGCGGGCGTGTGGTATTCGCGGACTGGTTGCGCGGCGCCGGGCTTCTGGTCATTCTCGACCATGGCAACGGTTACCTGAGCCTGTACGGCCACAACCAGAGCCTGCTCAAGAATGCCGGTGATATCGTCAAGGCCGGTGAAGCCATTTCCACCGTTGGCGACAGCGGTGGCCAGGACGCGGCAGGCTTGTATTTCGCTATCCGCCAGCAAGGCCGGCCTGCCGACCCTTCGCAGTGGTGCCGTGGCTAGTCAAATTTCTACGGCGCAGCTTGAGTGCTGCGCCGATGCTCCCCAGGGAGCGCTTACAGGATCAGGAGTTCGTTCGACATGCTGCACTCGCCTCGTCTCACCCAGCTGGCCCTGTCCATCGCCCTGGCGGTCGGCGCGCCCCTGGCCACCGCCGCAGAGCCGGCCAAGGCCGCCGCAGTGCCAGCCACCGAGGTGACCGCCAAGGCGCCACTGCCGCTGGAAGAACTGCGCACCTTCGCCGAGGTCCTGGACCGCATCAAGGCCGCCTACGTCGAACCGGTAGACGACAAGACCCTGCTGGAAAACGCCATCAAGGGCATGCTCAGCAACCTTGACCCGCATTCGGCCTACCTTGGCCCCGAGGACTTCCAGGAGCTGCAGGAAAGCACCAGCGGCGAGTTCGGCGGGCTGGGTATTGAAGTAGGCCAGGAAGACGGCTTCATCAAGGTGGTTTCGCCAATCGACGACACCCCAGCCTCGCGGGCCGGCGTGCAGGCTGGTGACTTGATCGTCAAGATCAACGGCGCCCCGACCCGCGGCCAGACCATGACCGAAGCGGTCGACAAGATGCGCGGCAAGGTCGGCGAGAAAATCACCCTAACCTTGGTACGCGACGGCGGCAACCCGTTCGACGTGAACCTGACCCGTGCAGTCATTCAGGTCAAGAGCGTGAAGAGCCAGCTGCTGGAGAACGATTACGGCTACATCCGTATCACCCAGTTCCAGGTCAAGACCGGTGACGAAGTGGGCAAGGCCCTGGCCAAGCTGCGCAAGGACAACGGCAAGAAGCTGCGCGGGGTGGTGCTGGACCTGCGCAACAACCCAGGCGGCGTGTTGCAGTCGGCAGTGGAAGTGGCCGACCACTTCCTGACCAAAGGTCTGATCGTCTACACCAAGGGCCGCATCGCCAACTCCGAGCTGCGTTTCTCGGCCGACCCGGCCGATGCCAGCGCAGGCGTGCCGCTGGTGGTACTGATCAACGGTGGCAGTGCATCGGCATCGGAAATTGTCGCCGGCGCCCTGCAGGACCAGAAGCGCGCCGTGCTGATGGGCACCGACAGTTTCGGCAAAGGCTCGGTGCAGACCGTGCTGCCACTGGCCAACGACCGCGCCCTGAAGCTCACCACTGCGCTGTACTACACCCCCAACGGCCGCTCGATCCAGGCTCAGGGCATTGTCCCGGACATCGAGGTGCGCCCGGCCAAGCTCACCGCCGAAGCCGACACCGAAAACTTCAAGGAAGCCGACCTGCAGGGCCACCTGGGCAACGGCAACGGCGGCGCCGACCGCCCGACCGGCAGCAGCAAGCGCAAGGAGCGCCCGCAGGATGACGACTTCCAGCTGAGCCAGGCACTGAGCCTGCTCAAGGGCCTGAACATCACCAAGGGCGACTGATCCACCCTATGCGTTATCTGCTGTGTCTGTTGTTTTGCCTGATGGCCGGAATCGCGCAAGCGGCGCCGGCCAACAAGGCCTACATGAGCATCATCATCGACGACCTGGGCCAGAGCCCCGAGCGTGACAGCCGTACCCTGGCCCTGCCCGGGCCGGTGACCATGGCGATCATGCCCGACACCCCGCATGCCACCGACTTTGCCCGCCAGGCGCACAAGGCCGGCAAGACGGTGATCTTGCACATGCCCATGGACCCGGCCACCGGGCCCTATGCCTGGCACCCGGGCATCGCCATCGAAGAGCTGGCGCGGCGCCTGGACGCAGCATTGGTCAAGGTGCCCTACGCCGCCGGCATCAACAACCACATGGGCAGCCGCATGACCGCACAGCGTGAACCCATGGCGTGGTTGATGGGTGAGCTGCAGCGGCGCCATCTGTTCTTTGTCGACAGCCGCACCAGTGCCGCCACGGTCGCCGCAGCCGAGGCTCAAGCACACGATGTCGCGCATGTGTCACGGGATGTATTTCTGGATGACGTGCGCACGCCGGAAGCCATCGACGCTCAGCTGCAACAGGGTATTGTACTGGCCCGCAAGCAAGGCTCGGCCGTATTGATCGGCCACCCCTACCCGCAGACGCTAGCGGTACTGGAAAGTCAAATTCCACGGCTCAAGCAATTGGGGATCGAACTGGTCACGCTGCCACAGATGATCGCCACACGTGGCAACCAGGCCATGCCTGCACACGGCAAGCATGGCCGTTACAGCAACCGCTAACATTCGCTGATCGCGGCGCTGGGCCACCCGGGCGAAGGTTCAGAGGTTGAACGGAATGACATCCTTGGCCTGTGCGTAGGTCAGGTTACCCCGATAAATGCTCAGTACCTGCCCCTCGCTCGCCGCCTTCATTTGCTCGCGATACCCCATCTTGCGCTGGCTCCACAGCTTGAGATGGCCTTTGCCAAACGCCGTCGGCGCCGCCTGCGAGTCGGCAAAATGGAAATGTGCGGCCCATAAGGGTTTACCTCGCCCCTCACCGGGAGCACGCAACAGGCTGATCCGGTACTCGTCCAGATAGCCATCGGAGACCACCTGCCGAGGCCCGACATATTCCACGGCGAGCAGCCCCTGTTGATGGAGAAAATTGAGCCCTCTGGAACCTGGATAGCGCGTCTTGCTGTAAAGCGCTACCAAACAGTCGCGGCGGGCCTGACGCAACTGAATCAACGCATCGTCCATGCCCGCCAGCAGCGCGTGCTCGGCGTCGGCATCGCTGAGCTGTTCACGCAGCTCGGCCACTTCGTTGATCTGGCCGTCCAGCATCGACATCAGGCCCATGTCGTCAGCATCCTTGGCAACCAGGGCTCTGGCTTGAGCGATGACATTTTCGTTCTGTGCCAGCATGGCCTCGGCCAGCTCCCGGTTGTTCCTTTCGGACTCCGGCGTAGAAGTCCGCGATGGCTGTTCCGGTTCGCCCGAGGCTACCTCTTCAACCCAGGTGTTTCCCTGTTTCTGGAAGCGATGCAACGCGCTCTTGTTGAAAGCCGCTACAACTTGCAGCACAGCCTGCCCCTCGACCACCGATTCGCTGCCAATGACTATCTGACCAGCCCGCGTATGGGCCACCTGCAGGCTCTTTCGTGAATAAACCGCACGACGTGTGCCACGGACCTGCCCGTCCGCCTGCTCGCGCATGGCCTCGACCAACGCCTCACCGGCTATGGTTTTCAGTTCCACCATCTGTTGCTTGTAGGCCTCAAGGCGCTGGACATCGATGAGCTTGCTGCCGAGTGTCTTGATCCGTTCGGCGTTGAGAATCGCCGCGAGGTATTCGTCCCACGCACTTTGCAGCACCTCGATTCGTTCGGCGACAGGCAAGTCACAGAACATCAGCAGATGATGCGTTTGTGCGGCCACCCGCAGACGCTGACTGGCGAGCGCATGGCGGAAGATCATGTAGTGCTGGGTAGGCGTGCCTTTGTGCCACTGCAGGGCCAGCTCGACCAGGCCCATGGCCTGGAAAAACCGGATGTTGATCGTGGTCGTCTTACGGCTCGCGATAATGCTCGAGACGGTCAGAGTGGAATTGATGTAAGGCACTTGCATGTCGATATCGGTGATGGCCAACAGGCGATCCAGCTGGCTGGAGACATTGATGATCCTGGGCTGCTCTTCAAGCAACTTCTCCAACATCGTCCGGAACCTGGCATACAACTCGGCCTGTTTCTCTGGCGGTGCGTCATTGAGCGCATTGGTGAGTTGGTCGTATTCCCTGAACCCACCCAAGGCCAGGAGCTCATCAATGAAGAACATGCCAAAGCTGATCAGGTTCTTGCGGACCTGGCCCAAGAGTATCCGTTGATCTCTCACGCTGCCGACGTGCGTCGAGGCGCTCGACTTGTCAAGCACGTAGGTAATGTTGCGTTCGGCCTCGAGATAACCAAGGAACAATCTCTCGTTCAAGGGCAGGCGCTGGTTGCGCAGCGTATTCGTCTGCTCTTGCAACTGCTGGAACTTGAGCTTGAACAACGCGGTAGCCTGCTCGAATTGCGCACGTTCGTCTGGGTCGGTGGGTGGCGCCTTTTGCAACCGTTCCTCGACTTTCCTTACCGGATCACGCAAACCGACAATCTGCTCGCTCAACGCGTTGAAATCCTCCGTGGCAGCCTCCGCGGTCAAGATAAGCCGCTCTATCTCGGCCTGAGCCTTGGCGATCGGTCCGCTAAGCTTCTTGCGCAGTCGCTCGCGGGCCAACTCGCCGGAGCGATCATTGCCACCGTGCAAGCGCGAATTATTGAGGCGCCAGACATCGCCGTCGCGCATCAGGTAGGGCCCAACCGTGCCGTCCGGACCGATGATGCGAAACGCTGCGTTATCAAGGCTGACTCGGTAGACATTACCGTCCAAAGACACGTAGAAATCATCCCCAATCCGCACCAGCCCCGCAGCCACGCCCTGCGTCTGCGGTTCACGCCCCTCCAGCGAAACGCTGGCCGCCAACGCCCGCATTTGGCCGCGCTGGGCACTCGACAGGCCGTTGAGCCCCCCAGCCCCACGCCAGGAAAAGTCGAGGTGGGTGTTGGCCATCGCCTGCAGGCTGTCGACCGAGACGCTGGGCTCCCGCGTCGCGGTGGAAAGGTTCGCCAACTCGATCCCATTGCCTGCAGCAGGCCCCTGGAGCAGCGATGGCGGCAGGTCGCCAGAGACGGGCGGCGCTGCCAGTTTCGGCGTCTGCAGGTGTATCAGCGCCAGCAGGGTGTTGTTCAGCACATCGACCATCGCCTGGATGCGCTCGTCGAAATGCGAACTGGCCAGGCCATGCACATCGTTGATCAAGCTGCGCATGCCGATGTAGAGCCAGGCAACCGAGGTGAGCGGCCCCGGTAACACCGGAAACACGACATTCAGCAGTTCCCAGGAAAATGCCGTGACCAGCCGCCAGCGCACCTCGCTGTTGCTCATGGCGCTGCGATCCGCCAGCTCCAGCAACATCCGGCCCTTGGCTTCGAACATTTGCCGATCCACATCCTGCGCCCAGAATTGCAGCGCCAACTGAACAGGCTGCGGTTTCTCCGGGAGGGTGTAAGGGTCGAGCAGCCATTGGGGCAGGTGCGGCTCCCGGAAGCCGCCATTGTCGTAGACCGCGCGCTGAGCTTGCTCGATCCACAGCAGCACGCTGTCCTGCAACGCCCCCGGGCGGCTGATCGCATCCAACAGTGCCTGAGCGCTGCCGAACTGAATCAGCGCCTTTTCGGTGTACAGCGGGCAGTACAACAGATGAACACCCAACTCGATGATTTCGATCACGTAGAAACCATGCGCCACGTCGACCCTCTCTGATGTCGGCGAGCGTTTGAACGCAAGCGGTGCAATCCGCACAGCGGCTGCACCTTCTTGGCCGCTACGGCAGAATTCTGCCAGGGCGCCGTAGGCGAACTTGTCGAGCCGTTTGACGGCACGCGCCCGCGCAGCATCGAACATCAGGGTGATACGCCAGCGTATGGCAAATGCCGAGATGTGTTCGGCCCGGCTCGCCGAGCGATCGATCATCGACTGTACATGACGTGGATAACTGCCGCCGATGTCGACTCGCTGTACCAGCTCACGGACGTAATCAATGGTCATCCACTTCATGATCAGCTGGTTTTCACGGTGCGCGATGTGTGTCACCACCCCTCCTGCGGTGGCATCCAGGCGGCCGATCGCCAACTGCGTCAAAGTCAGCTTCTTGTCGCCGGTCTTCTGGCCGAAGCCCAGCCCGTGACCGTCACTGACAAAGCGCTCGACAGTGAGGATAAGGTCATCAGGAAAGTAATTGGCGTCCACCGGGTGGTCATGCAGCATCTCCTCGCGCAGGCGCGTCGCCGCATAGGTGTGCAAGTCCGGCAGACCGTCCTGAATGCCCTGGGCTGGGGTGCGCTGTTGCAGTAGCGACAAGTCGAGCATGGCTTGTAGGTAGGCGGTCTGGCTATCCGTATCGGCTCGCGACAGGCCCTTGGGAAGCGCCAAGCCCAGCCCACCGGAGCCATAGTCACTGAACTCGGCAAAAAAGGACGCGGGGTCGCAGGCCACATGGCAGTAATGCTCCAGTTGGTCGACGCTGTCGATCGCACTCCAGCGCAGGCGGGCCACGCGCTCGAGCAAGATTTCCAGCAACAAGGCGCTGTACAGGGCGAAAGCGTCGCCCTCCACCGTCAGGCCTTGCCAGCTCAACTCATCAAACCGGTAACGTCCCGCCATCTGCATTTGCAACGCCGAGCCGAACGCAGCCTGGGCGTCAAAACTGCGGACCAGGCCTTCGGGAGAACACCAGAGTGTCAGTTCGCGAACCTCACTGGAGGCGGTAATCAGCAAGCCGGGCAACAGCTCATGGAAAGTGTCTTCGCCCTCACGTAATGCAACCCGCACCAGCTGCACATCGAGCCCGGTACGGTTGCCCATCATCAGGTCACGTAGCAGCTTGCGTTGTTCGTCGTCCAGCGCTTCGTCTTTCAGGCCATCGAGCAGGTTGGCGCGCAACAACTGCTGCAACCACAGGTCCCGGTCGATCGTGGCGTCGCCGTTCCAATAGTCGATCTGCGCTTGCTGGAAGTGCCAAAGCAGCATTGGCAGCAACGCGTTGAGGCCATCGGTCAGGCGCGCGGGCTCGATCAAATCGCCCTCAGCCGTTTCGAAGCTCGACTCGATGGCGAAAAAGCGCCGAGGCGGGTTCAGGCTAAGGCGGTAGTCACCCGCTGGGGTGAGGTCCAGTGGTTTAGCCGCAAGCAGGGCCTGCAGCACAACATCCACCAGCGGCTGAGGGTGCCAGACACCATCCGGTTGCAGGGACATCAGGTACAACGGTACAGCCGAGGTCATTTCAGGGCGATGCATGCCAACCAGAGGATAGTGCTCCAGGATCACCTTCATGATCTGTTCACCTGCGACCTGGCGGAATGTAGGACGGCTGGCGAACTGGGCGGCGACTGCGTGATTGAGGTTGTGCGCGTGAGTGGCGGGCATGACCAGGACTCGTTGTGGAATGAACCACAAAGCGTCCTGGAGATGTTATCGAATGAGGTGCTACATATTGCTGCTGGCAAGCCGCGACACCTGGCAGTGCGGCGGCCTGCCGGGAAGTCAGCTATAGACGCGGCCAAGCACCTGGCGATGGCTCTCGAACTGATCGAGCACATCACGCACGATCTGGTCTGGGGCAAAGCCCATCAGGTCGTACTCCTGACTGCCGTCATGCAGGTAGACCTCGGCGCGGTAGAAGCGCTGGCGCAGTTCAGGCTCACCCTCGACCGGCGGCTCGCTCGACGCGGCCATATAGCCGTCAAGGCTCACTTCGTAGACGAAAGGGTTGCCTTCTTCCATCATCACCCGCAAGCCCATCAGGTTGCGCGACTGGCCAACGCGGGTTTCCACCTCGAAGCCCTGCGTCTGCAGCTGTGCAGCGGCTTCTTTCAACGCCGGGCTGACCTGCTTGTCCATGAAGCGCTGCACCACGGCCTGGGTCGGCTGCAGTTCCAGCTGAGTCAGGCGCTCGCTAAAGCCGCGACGGCCACGGGCGGCCAGTTCGGCGCGCTCCTGCTCGATCACCACGTCCTGCTTCATGGCCTTGTACAGGCCGAACATGAACAGCACCAGCACCACCGAGAATGGCAGGCCCGCCAGCACGACCATGGTCTGCATGGCTTCGAAGTTACCGGCAAACAGCAGGCCGATGGTGACCAGGGTGATCACCACGGACCAGAACACCACCATCCAGTGCGGGGCATCTTCGTCGACCTTGCCGCCTGTGCACGACAGGTTGGCCATCATCACCGCGCCGGAGTCGGCCGGTGTGAGGAACAGCACGAAACCGACGAACACTGCCACACCAATGACGATCTTGGCTGCCGGGAAGTATTCCAGCAGCTGGTAGATCGACATCGATGGCTGTTCCAGCGCAGTCTTGCCCAGCTCCACGGCGCCCTGGTTGATCACCAGGTCCAGTGCGGTATTGCCGAAGATCGACAGCCAGGCCAGGGTGAAGCCCAGCGGGATCAGCAGCACACCCATCACCAGTTGGCGCACGGTGCGCCCCTTGGAAATACGCGCAATGAACATGCCGACGAACGGGCCCCAGGAGATCCACCAGGCCCAGTAGAACACGGTCCACAGGCCCAGCCAGCGCTCCGACTTGCCGGCTTCGCCTTCATACACATAGAGGTCGAAGGTTTTCAGCACGATGCCGTTGAGGTAGTCGCCAACGTTCTGCACGAAGCCGTTGAGCAGGTGCAGGGTCTCGCCGCCCAGCAGCACGAAGATCAACAGGCCACTGAACAGCATGATGTTCAGGTTGGACAGGCGGCGAATACCGTTTTCAACACCCGATACCGCTGCCACGGTAGCCACGCCAGCCATGACCAGGATCACCACCAGCAGGTTGGTCTTGCTGTGGTCCATGCCGAACAGGTATTCCAGGCCGGACGACACCTGCATCGAGCCGATGCCCAAGTTGGTCACCAGGCCCAGCAGGGTGACGAACATGCCGAAGATGTCGACGGCGTTGCCGGCAGCGCCCTTGACCCAACGCTCGCCCACCAGCGGGTACAGCGCCGAACGCAGTGCCAGCGGCTGGTTGTGACGGTAGGCAAAGTAACCCACGGCCAGGCCGACCAGGGCATAGATCGCCCAGCCGTGCAGGCCCCAGTGCAGGAAGGTCAGCTGCAGGCCCTGGCGCGCGGCCTCGAGGCTGGCAGGAGTGCCCTCCGGTGGGTTGAAGTAGTGGTCCAGGGGCTCGGAGGCGCCGAAGTACAGCAGCGAAATACCGATACCGGACGAGAACAGCATGCCGGCCCAGGCGCCGTAGCTGAAGTCAGGCTGGTCGTCCTTGCCACCCAGCTTGAGGCTGCCGTAGTCGGAGAAAGCCAGGTAGACGACGAACAGCAGGTATCCGCAGATGACCAGCATGTAGTACCAGCCAAAGGTGCGCGTCAGCCACTTCTGGGCCACGCCCAGCACCTGGCCGGCAGTTTCGGGTACAGCGATCAGCAAGGCAGTCAGAACAAGGATCATCAGCGCGGAGGTGAAGAACACCACGCGGTTGACCCGTACCCTCTCGGCGGGGGGCTTGGTAAGTGAGGCAGAACTCATTGCACGAATGCTCCGGGCAGTGCGGCTGTGGAGGCTAATCAGTCTTTCCCGAGCAATTGGTGGAATATCCCCACTGCATCAGGTGTTATAAAAGAACCCTGGAAACCGTGATCCCGAATCGATACGTTGCCAAAAACAGACAGGTGGCCTGCTGAAACTGCCACGCCTCAACGGAGGTGCGCGCATTCGTCACAGATCACCCCGCCCGCTCCAAGGGCCTGTCGCAGGGCCAATGGCCGTACGGCAGAATCTGCATTTCGCATCGCTCATGCCCGTCAACACCTTGTATTCCGGGGGTTACGCGATTTCCTGGGGTGTCAATCCGTGCCGTCTCGACCGCCTGAAAAACTGTCAATGGCACAAATTGTCGCAGAGCTTATTCTTTATTGATTGAACGTTCAATCAAAACAAAATAGACTGGCCTTCGCCGAGTCAGCCGCCTGTCGTCTGCTCGCAGGCCTGAGGAGATAGCAAGATGCCCAAGGTCGGTATGCAACCCATCCGGCGCCAGCAGTTGATCGAAGCCACATTGCAGGCGGTCGATCAGGTCGGACTGGGGGACGCCAGCATTGCGCTGATTGCCCGTTTGGCCGGTGTGTCGAACGGCATCATCAGTCACTACTTTCGGGACAAGAACGGCCTGATCGCAGCGACGATGGGTTACATCATGAGCATGCTCAACGAAGGCGTCAGAGCACGTCGCCAGGCCCTGAAAGACGACAGCCCGCGCGCCCACCTGAAAGTGATCATCGAGGGCAACTTCGATGCCAGCCAGGTAAACGGCCCGGCAATGAAAACCTGGTTGGCCTTCTGGGCTTCCAGCATGCACCAGCCCGATTTGCACAGGTTGCAGCGGATCAACGACCACCGCTTGTATTCCAACCTGTGCTGCCAGTTCCGCCGCGCCCTGCCGCTCTACCATGCGCGCAAGGCAGCCCGCGGCCTGGCAGCCCTGATCGACGGTTTGTGGCTGCGTGGCGCCCTGTCGGGTGATGCATTCGACACCGACCAGGCGATACGGATTGCTTACGAATACATGGAACTACAACTGGCCAAGCAGCACACCCTGGGCACAAACGACCAGGCTGCTGACAATGCGCGCAGGGCCCTTGCCAACCCGGCAGGAGCATGACGCGCAAGCCAAACCACACACTGCACTTGCGAGGACACTATGGCCCGTTTCGGAACGCAAAAACTCTACATTGATGGCGCTTACGTCGACGCTGGCAGCGATGCCACTTTTGAAGCCATCAACCCGGCCACCGGCGAAGTCCTCGCCCACGTACAGCGTGCTACCGAGGCAGACGTCGAGAAGGCCGTGGAAAGCGCCGAGCGTGGCCAGAAAGTCTGGGCTGCGATGACTGCCATGCAGCGTTCGCGCATCCTGCGCCGCGCCGTCGACATCCTGCGCGAGCGCAACGATGAGCTGGCCATGCTGGAAACCCTGGACACCGGCAAGTCTTACTCCGAAACCCGCTACGTCGACATCGTCACCGGCGCCGACGTGCTGGAATACTACGCAGGCCTGGTACCGGCCATCGAAGGCGAGCAGATCCCGCTGCGCGAATCGTCCTTCGTCTACACCCGCCGCGAGCCGCTGGGCGTGACCGTGGGTATCGGTGCCTGGAACTACCCGATCCAGATCGCCCTGTGGAAATCTGCCCCGGCCCTGGCCGCTGGCAACGCGATGATCTTCAAACCGTCGGAAGTCACCTCGCTTACCACCCTGAAACTGGCCGAGATCTACACCGAAGCCGGCCTGCCAAACGGCGTGTTCAACGTTCTGACCGGCAGCGGCCGCGAAGTCGGCACCTGGCTGACCGAGCACCCGCGCATCGAAAAAGTGTCCTTCACCGGCGGCACCACCACCGGCAAGAAAGTCATGGCCAGCGCCTCCAGCTCTTCGCTGAAGGAAGTGACCATGGAGCTGGGCGGCAAGTCGCCACTGATCATCTGTGCCGACGCCGACCTGGACAAGGCCGCTGACATCGCCATGATGGCCAACTTCTACAGCTCGGGCCAGGTGTGCACCAACGGCACCCGCGTGTTCATCCCGGCTGAAATGAAGGCGGCCTTCGAAGCCAAGATCGCCGAGCGCGTTGCCCGCATCCGCGTTGGCAACCCGGAAGACGAAAACACCAACTTCGGCCCGCTGGTCAGCTTCCAGCACATGGAAAGCGTGCTGGGCTACATCGCCAAAGGCAAGGAAGAAGGTGCCCGCGTGCTGTGCGGCGGCGAGCGTCTGACTGCCGGTGACTTCGCCAAAGGTGCCTTCGTTGCCCCGACGGTCTTCACCGACTGCACCGACGACATGACCATCGTCAAGGAAGAGATCTTCGGCCCGGTGATGAGCATCCTCACCTACGAAACCGAAGAAGAAGTGATCCGCCGTGCCAACGACACCGACTACGGCCTGGCCGCCGGCGTCTGCACCAACGACATCACCCGCGCCCACCGCATCATCCACAAGCTCGAAGCCGGTATCTGCTGGATCAACGCCTGGGGTGAATCGCCGGCCGAAATGCCGGTAGGTGGCTACAAGCAGTCGGGCGTCGGCCGTGAAAACGGCGTCAGCTCGCTGGCTCAATACACTCGCATCAAGTCGGTCCAGGTCGAGCTGGGCGGCTACAACTCGGTTTTCTGAACCCTGTCTAGCCCCGCCCGTGCCACCGCGCACGGGCGTTCCCGCTCCCCGATCACCGCCAACACGAGGGTACCTTCATGTCCCAAGAATTCGATTACATCATCGTCGGTGCCGGCTCGGCCGGTAACACCCTGGCGACCCGCCTGACCGAAGACGCCGGCGTCACCGTATTGCTGCTGGAAGCCGGTGGCCCCGACTACCGCTTCGACTTCCGCACCCAGATGCCAGCCGCCCTGGCCTTCCCGCTGCAAGGCCGCCGCTACAACTGGGCCTACGAGACCGACCCGGAGCCGTACATGGACGGCCGCCGCATGGAATGTGGCCGTGGCAAGGGCCTGGGTGGCTCGTCGCTGATCAACGGCATGTGCTACATCCGCGGCAACGCCATGGACTTCGACGGCTGGGCAGAACTGCCAGGCCTGGAAGACTGGACCTACCTGGACTGCCTGCCGTACTTCCGCAAGGCCGAAACCCGTGACATCGGCCCGAACGACTACCATGGCGGCGAAGGCCCGGTCAGCGTGACCACGCCGAAAGCCGGCAACAACCCGCTGTTCCATGCCATGGTCGAAGCCGGCGTACAGGCCGGTTACCCACGCACAGAAGACCTCAACGGTTACCAGCAGGAAGGCTTCGGTCCGATGGACCGCACCGTGACCAAGAACGGCCGCCGCTCCAGCACTGCCCGTGGTTACCTGGACCAGGCCAAGAAGCGCCCGAACCTGACCATCGTCACCCACGCCCTCACGGATCGCGTTCTGTTCGACGGCAAGCGCGCCATCGGCGTGACCTACCTGGTCGGCGACAGCGAAGAGCGCGTCGAAGCCCGTGCCCGCAAGGAAGTGATCGTCAGCTCCGGGGCCATCGCCTCGCCGCAACTGCTGCAGCGCTCCGGCGTCGGCCCGCGCGCCCTGCTGGAAAGCCTCGACATCCCAGTGGTCCACGACCTGCCGGGCGTTGGCGAAAACCTGCAGGACCACCTGGAACTGTACCTGCAGTACGCCTGCACCCAGCCGGTTTCGCTATACCCGTCGCTGCTGTGGTGGAACCAGCCGGCGATCGGTGCCGAGTGGATGTTCAACGGCACCGGTATCGGCGCCAGCAACCAGTTCGAGGCCGGGGGTTTCATCCGGACTCGTCCGGAATTCAAGTGGCCGAACATCCAGTACCACTTCCTGCCGGTTGCGATTAACTACAACGGCTCCAATGGCGTGAAGGAACATGGCTTCCAGGCGCACATGGGCTCCATGCGCTCGCCTGCCCGTGGCCGCATCCAGGCCAAGTCGAAAGACCCGCGCCAGCACCCGAGCATCCTGTTCAACTACATGTCCACCGAGCAGGACTGGCAGGAATTCCGTGACGGCATTCGCCTGACCCGTGAAATCATGGCCCAGCCGGCGCTGGACCCGTACCGTGGCCGCGAAATCAGCCCAGGCGCCGACGTGCAAACCGACGAACAGCTGGACAAGTTCATCCGCGAGCACGCCGAAACTGCCTTCCACCCGTCCTGCTCGTGCAAGATGGGCACCGACGACATGGCGGTGGTCGACGGCGAAGGCCGCGTGCACGGCATGAAGGGCCTGCGCGTGGTCGATGCCTCGATCATGCCGCTGATCATCACCGGCAACCTCAACGCCACCACGATCATGATCGCCGAGAAGATTTCGGACAAGATCCGTGGCCGCAAGCCACTGCCGCGCAGCACCGCCAAGTACTACGTGGCGGGCGATGCGCCAGTGAAAGGCAAGCCGATGCGTGAAGTGAAGCAGGGCTGAGGCCTTGATCAGGGGCCGCTCAGCGGCCCCTTTCACGTGTGCTCAGGAGGGCAGCGCAAAGAATGTGCGCATCAACGAATCATCCTCCGTGCCCAGCCGCATCGCCAGTGCCTGGCGATCGAACAGCTTGCCTGTGCGCATATCACGCACTGCCTTCCCGCTTGGCGCCTGCGCCAGCGCCTTCAGGCACACCTCGGTAAAGCGATAATTGTGCCCTTGAACGGCCGTCACCTTTTCCACTTGCAGGTAGCGCCCGGGCATCATCAAAGACTCCGCCTCATCCGGTCGCCTTGAAAAGGGCCCGATAGGCGTCGCCTGCATATCCTCGCCCGGCTCCAACACATAAACCAACGCGTTTTCATCAAAAATATCCCTGCCACTGATTTGAGCCTGCGGGTCGTTGAAAACCTCCCAGAGGGCATAGGGGTTTTCAGTGAATGACGTGAAGTCGGTGGTCACCAGCACGTCACCCACTTCAATGGCACCCTCACCAACTGCCTGAAAACCCGTGCCCCGCAGGCTGGAGGCAGCCCGATACAGCCTCACTTGATTAGTCACGCCGATCTGCCCAAGTGCGTGAGCAAGCGCATGGCTGCGCTGGATATGCGCGGCGCGCGTGCCCTCTAGCGGCATACCCCGCCACAGGTTGTTGTAACGCTCCGGCGAGCTGGTGTACTCGGCAATGGTGGGCGAGCCAAAGCCGTGCTCATCGCGAAAGACGGGGTAGGGTTCACTGAAGGCATCCAGATACTCGCCATTGGGCCCCAAGGCATCGAGATCAGCCCACGGTACCGCGCCCAACAGAGCTTGCTGGCGGGCCAGCGCCTGATCCGACACCGCCAGCAATTCATCCGCCGCCGGGGCCATGTAAAGCCCCCAGTCGACCTTGGCGGCAGAGGCTTGCGCCTGGCCAGCCACCCGCGGGGGGACGTGGCCATCGGTAAACAGCTCGCTGGCTCGCAGCATGGCTATATCAAGCAGGATGAACAGGATATCCGTCAGTACTGACCACCATGCTGCTGTGCGCCAGCCCTGCTTGCCATTAATTGCCCGGTCCAGATGCAACGCCAGGCTGGCGGTGCCCAGACCGAGCGATGCCAATATCACTGGCCAGCCAAACGGCGCCATCGGTGCTAGCACGAAGCTCGCCGCTTGCACGCCCGCCAGCCACTCGGCCTTTCGCAGCTGGGCATTGGTGGTGAGCCGTTCGTGAGCGTCGCGGGTCAGATCATCCATCACCGCATCACGTAGACGAACGAACAGGTCCCCTTCAATGGACTGCCCCAAGATGGCGGTTTCACCTCGCGACTGTGCGAGCAACTTGAAGTAATTGCGTAGTCGCGGGCGTAGCGACTGCGCCAGTACCCCGTCCCCGACGAACAGCCTGACCAGCCGCTCTCGCCCCACCGTCGTGGCGGCCTGGTCAGCCATCCACTCCTGAAACGCATGACGATCGTCGAACACCTGCACCACAGCCTGAACATCGGCAAGGTAGAGGCACAACCTGCCAGTCTTCAGCTTGCGCAAGAACATCAGCTTGGCGCTGATACCGCCGATGACAAGCGCGTTCCACCCAGATTGAGCACTCCCTTCCCGGGCCAGTCGCAAGGCTTTTACGGTAGTCGGCAGTGCGGGTGCAGCGAGCGTCACCCCCATTTGTTCCTGGCGCTCAGGTTCGCTCAACCCAGATTGCCCCACAGCAGCCATGAAGCGGGCGCGGGCCAGGACACAATAGTCTTCGCCATGCCGTGACCGAAACGTGCTCAGCGCCTCGGTGTAGCGCCCTGCAAAGTCCAACCGCCAGAACGCCGTCAGTACTTGCTGAGGGTCGAGCCGCACTTCGTTGCGCTCGTCGTAAACTGCGTGGCTGGCATCCACCCGGTAGAAGCCACCATAAATACTCAACTCGTCAGCACTGGCCTGCTGCTGCGGGCTGAATCGTTGGATGACCAGTTCGGTAAGGCTCAAAGAGCGTCGTGGCGGCCCACTGTGGCGCCAGCCGGTGAAGCTCAAAGAACTGCTGGCCGCCGACTGGAACTCGTGCCAATAGAGCCCGTCCGGATCCAGCCAGTACCCCAGTTGGCGGCGAAGCACATGGCCCGCCGCCTGGCGCGCCAAACTGTGCAAATCAGGAAATTGCCCGAGCAGGCGCTGGGCCACCTGGGCGAGAGAAATGGTTTCTTTGACATTCATGTCACTTGGCTGCCTGACAGTGGGCAAACCATTACAGCCGCAAGCCGCAGCGACGATGCGGTATCGCTTTACAGCCTGCGTCGGCCTCAGGTTAGAATCGATTGGCACGCGACCTGCTAGCTTTTGCTGGAAAATGCGCTACCACGTCCCTTCCCCGCTGTCTCGGAGTACCTGCCTTTGGATGCAAGCACCATCAACAGCCTGTTCCTGATCGGCGCATTGCTGGTGGGTGCAAGTATCCTGGTCAGCTCGCTGTCGTCGCGCCTGGGCATCCCTATTCTGGTCATCATCCTCGCCGTCGGCATGGTCGCCGGTGTCGATGGTGGCGGCATCATCTTCAACAATTACCCAACCGCCTACCTGGTGGGCAACCTGGCACTGGCCGTCATCCTGCTTGACGGTGGCCTGCGTACGCGGGTGGCAAGCTTCCGCGTGGCGCTGTGGCCGGCGCTGTCGCTGGCCACAGTCGGGGTGATGATCACCACCGCCCTCACCGGCCTGGTTGCCGCCTGGCTGTTCAACCTGAGCCTGATTCAGGGCTTGCTGATCGGTGCGATCGTCGGCTCCACCGACGCCGCTGCAGTGTTCTCGCTGCTCGGCGGCAAAGGCCTGAACGAGCGGGTTACGGCTACCCTCGAGATCGAGTCGGGCAGCAACGACCCGATGGCGGTGTTCCTCACTGTCACCTTGATCGACATGATCGCCAGCGGCCAGACCGGGCTGCACTGGGGCCTGCTGGGCCACTTGTTGCGTGAGTTCGGTATCGGCGGGCTGCTGGGCTTGGGCGGTGGCTGGCTGATGCTGCAACTGGTCAACCGCATCAACCTGGCCGGCGGCCTTTACCCCATTCTGGTAGTGGCCGGTGGCCTGGTGGTGTTCTCGCTGACCAACGCCCTGCATGGTAGCGGCTTCCTCGCCGTTTACCTGTGCGGCCTGGTGCTGGGCAACAAGCCTATCCGCAGCCGCCACGGCATACTGCACATGCTCGACGGCATGGCCTGGCTGGCGCAGATCGGCATGTTCCTGGTGCTGGGGTTGCTGGTCACGCCGCACGACCTGCTGCCCATCGCCCTGCCGGCACTGGGCCTGGCGCTGTGGATGATCCTGGTGGCGCGGCCACTGTCGGTGGTCGCGGCCCTGCTGCCGTTCAAGGCTTTTCACGGCCGCGAAAAGGGCTTCATTTCGTGGGTCGGCCTGCGCGGCGCGGTACCGATCATTCTGGCGGTGTTCCCGCTGATGGCGGGCCTGCCAGACGCCCAGCTGTTCTTCAACCTGGCGTTCTTCATCGTGCTGGTGTCACTGCTGGTGCAGGGCACCAGCCTGCCGTGGATGGCCAAGCTGCTGAAAGTGACCGTACCGCCAGACCCGGCGCCGATTTCCCGCTCCGCCCTTGAGGTGCACATCACCAGCGAGTGGGAGATGTTCGTCTACCGCCTGGGCGCCGAAAAGTGGTGCATTGGTGCCGCCCTGCGCGAGCTGAAAATGCCCGAAGGCACACGGATTGCCGCGCTGTTCCGTGGCGAGCAACTGCTGCACCCGTCGGGCAGCACCGTGCTGGAGGTTGGCGACATGCTCTGCGTGATCGGCCACGAACACAACCTGCCGGCCCTCGGCAAGTTGTTCAGCCAGGCGCCACAGCGTGGCCTGGACCTGCGTTTCTTCGGCGACTTCGTGCTCGAAGGCGATGCCGAACTGGGTGCGGTGGCAGCGTTGTACGGCCTGAAACTCGATGGCCTCGACGCGAAAATGCCGTTGGCCCAGTTCATCCGACAGAAGGTCGGAGGCGCTCCAGTAGTGGGGGACCAGGTCGAATGGCATGGCACTATCTGGACCGTGGCGACCATGGACGGGAACAAGATCCAGAAAGTAGGCGTCAGATTCCCCGAAGGAACGCGACCCGGACCAGGATTGTTCCTCTAAACTTCGTTTCAGCCGGATCCACAAGTAGTCTGCCTATGTCCCTGCGCGTGTACCTTCGCACAGCCCTGCTCGGGTTGTGCCTGTCCCTTTCTTTTGCCGCTAGCGCGGCAGAAGCCCCGACCACCGCCAGTATCCAGAACAGCCTCGACAAGATCGCCGAGCGCAAGCTGCCCGAGGCAGACCAGAAGGCGCTGCAGCAGGTGCTCGAACAAACGTTGAGCCTGCTTGCTGCCAAGGAAGACAACGAAAAGAAACTGGCTGCACTCAAGCAGCAGCTGAGCAGTGCCCCCAAGGAGACCAGCGACAGCCAGAAGGAGTTGGCCAGGCTCAAGGAAACCAAGGCACAACCGGTGGCACAGCGCTACGCCAACCTCACCGTGCCACAGCTTGAACAGATGCTCAGCGAACGCAACACGCTGCAGGGCGAGCTGCAAAAGGCGTTGTCTGAAGCCAACAGCCTGATCATCAACTCGCAAACCCGCCCCGAGCGTGCCCAGGCGGAGATCAGCAGCAGCCAGACCCGCACCCAGCAGATCAACAACATCCTCAAAACCGGCAAGGACGGTGGCAAAGCCATCAATGCCGACCAGCGCAATCAGCTCAACGCCGAGTTGGCCTCGCTCAACGCGCTGACCCTGCTGCGCCGCCAGGAACTGGCCGGCAACAGCCTGCTGCAAGACCTCGGCAATGCGCGTCACGACCTGCTGGTCGAGCGCGCTGCGCGCCTGGAGCAGGAAATCCAGGACCTGCAGACGCTGATCAACGCCAAACGCCTGGCCCAGTCCCAGGAAGCCGTCACCCAGCAGTCGATTGAGGCTCAGAAGGCCGGCGGCAGCAGCCTGCTGGCCACTGAAAGCGCGATCAACCTCAAGCTTTCCGACTACCTGCTCAAGAGCACCGACCGCCTTAACGAACTGACCCAGCAGAACCTGCGCACCAAGCAGCAACTCGACAGCCTGACCCAGGCCGACCAGGCGCTTGACGAGCAGATCAACGTGCTCAAGGGAAGCCTGCTGCTGTCGAAGATTCTCTACAAGCAGAAACAGACCCTGCCGCACCTGAAGGTCGACCGCGACCTGGCCGACCAGATCGCCGACACCCGCCTGTACCAGTTCGAAGTCAACCAGCAGCGCGAGCAGATGAGCAGCCCGGTCACCTACGTCGACAAGCTGCTGGCGGCGCAACCGCAGGAAGATGTGACCCCGCAGCTGCGCAAGGCCCTGCTGGAAGTGGCCATCACCCGCAGCGACCTGTTGGAGCGGCTGAACCGCGAGCTGTCGGCGCTGCTCAACGAATCGATCACCCTGCAGCTCAACCAGAAGCAGCTACTGGGCACCGCGCAGAGCCTGCGCACCACCCTCGACGAGCAAATGTTCTGGATCCCCAGCAACAAGCCGCTGGACTGGGACTGGCTGCAATACGTGCCGGAGCGCCTGGCCGACCAGGTCGCCAACCTGCCGTGGGGCTCCAGCCTGAAAGAGCTGGCCGATGGCCTGAGCCAGCGCCCGTTGCTGTTCCTGCCGCTGCTGTTGGTGATCGGCGCGCTGTTGTGGCGGCGCAAATACCTTTACCAACGGTTAGGCAAAGTGCACCAGGATATCGGCCACTTCCGCCGTGACAGCCAATGGCACACGCCCCAGGCAATCCTAATCAACATTCTGCTGGCGATGCCGGTCAGCCTTGGTCTGGCGCTGTGCAGCTACGCCCTGCAGATCGACGCCCGCGGGCAGAATGCCAACCTGGGCGCCGCACTCTGGCAGCTGGCCCAGGCCTGGCTGGTGTTCTATACCGCCTACCGTATCCTCGCACCCGGTGGCGTGGCGGAAGTCCACTTCCGCTGGCACAAACCGCAGGTCGAGTTCCTGCGCGGCTGGGTTCGCCGCCTGGGCACCGTGGTGCTGGCACTGGTCGGCGTGGTGGCGGTGGCCGAGCACCAGCCTTCGGCATTGGCAGACGACGTGTTGGGCATCGGCGTGGTGCTGACCTGCTATGCGCTGATGGCCTGGCTGCTCAGCCGCCTGCTGCTCAGCAGCCCGGCACACCGTGACACCTCGCTGTTCCGCAGGGCGGTGGGGGTAGCGTTCACCGCCCTGCCCATCGCCCTGTTCGTCGCCGTGTGCTTCGGCTACTACTACACCGCATTGAAGCTTACCGACCGACTCATCTACACCCTGTACCTGCTGCTGTTCTGGCTGGTGATCGAGGCCGCCTTCGTGCGCGGCCTGTCGGTGGCTGCACGACGCCTGGCCTACCAGCGTGCGTTGACCAAGCGTGCGGCAGCCAAGGAAGGGCTGGATGGCGAAGTCATCACCGAAGAGCCAACGCTGGATATCGAACAGGTCAACCAGCAGTCGCTGCGCCTGATCCGCCTGGCCCTGCTCGGCGGCTTCATCGCCGGCCTGTATTGGGTATGGGCCGACCTGATCTCGGTGTTCGCCTACCTCAACAATTTCGTCCTCTACGAATACACCAGCGGCACCGGCGCCGCGGCCAGCATGGTACCGATCAGCCTCGGCGACCTGCTCGGCGCGCTGGTGATCGTCGGCATAACTTTCGCCCTGGCCGGCAACTTGCCAGGCTTGCTGGAAGTACTGGTGCTGTCTCGCCTGAACCTGGCCCAGGGCAGTGCCTACGCCACCACCACGCTGTTGTCGTACACCATCGTCGGCATCGGCATCGTCAGCACCCTGTCGACCCTGGGGGTGAGCTGGGACAAGCTGCAATGGCTGGTGGCTGCGCTGTCAGTAGGGCTGGGCTTCGGCATGCAGGAAATCTTCGCCAACTTCATCTCCGGCATCATGATCCTGTTCGAGCGCCCGGTACGGATTGGCGACACCATCACCATCGGCAACCTGTCGGGCACGGTAAGCAAGATCCGCATCCGTGCCACCACCATCACCGACTTCGACCGCAAGGACATCATCGTCCCCAACAAGACCTTCATCACTGGCCAACTGATCAACTGGTCGCTGACCGATACGGTCACCCGGGTGACGCTGAAGCTGGGCATCGACTATGGCTCAGACCTCGACCTGGTGCGCGACCTGCTGCTCAAGGGCGCGCATGAGAACCCACGCGTGCTCAAGGATCCGGAACCGATCGTGTACTTCCTCAACTTCGGCGAAAGCTCGCTGGACCACGAACTGCGCATGCACGTCCGTGACCTGGGCGACCGCAACCCGACGCTGGACGAGATCAACCGCTACATCAACCGCGAGTTCAAGGCCCACAACATCAAGATCTCGGTACGCCAGGTAGAGGTGTTCCTGATGGATGCGAAGGGCAGCAAGCAGCAATTGATTCCGATGGAACAGCCGAAATCGGATGGCACTGCTTCGGCCTGAATGGGCTCGAATACTTTATTGTGTGCAAAATGGCTGCGAGGGCTTCGCCCTCGTTCGCGGGTGAACCCGCTCCTACACAGGGACCGCACGGCTTTCAGGCGCGGCATGTTCTTTGTAGGGGCGGGTTCACCCGCGAAGGGCCGCCAAGCGGCCCCATTGGCACCGATTCCAAGGAGCAGTCCCGTGAAAGCCCTCGACCAACTCACCTTCGACAACCGCTTCGCCCGCCTGGGCGATGCGTTCTCCACCCAGGTGCTGCCCGAGCCCATTGCAGACCCGCGCCTGGTGGTAGCGAGCGAGTCGGCCATGGCCTTGCTCGACCTCGACCCCGCCCAGGCCGAGCTGCCGGTGTTCGCCGAACTGTTCAGCGGCCACAAACTGTGGGAAGAGGCCGACCCTCGGGCGATGGTTTATTCCGGCCACCAGTTCGGCTCGTACAACCCACGTCTGGGCGACGGCCGTGGCCTGCTACTGGCCGAAGTGCTCAACGACGCAGGCGAACACTGGGACCTGCACCTCAAGGGCGCCGGCCAGACACCCTACTCCCGCATGGGTGACGGCCGCGCCGTGCTGCGCTCGTCGATTCGCGAGTTCCTCGCCTCCGAAGCCCTGCACGCCCTGGGCATCGCTACCAGCCGGGCACTGTGCGTGATCGGTTCCAGCACCCCGGTGTGGCGCGAAACCCGTGAAAGCGCGGCCATGCTGACGCGCCTGGCGCAGAGCCATGTGCGTTTCGGTCATTTCGAGTACTTCTACTACACCAAGCAGCCCGAGCAGCAGCGCGTGTTGATCGACCACGTGCTGGAACAGCACTATCCCGAATGCCGTGAGGCCGAGCAGCCCTACCTGGCCATGTTCCGCACCATCGTCGAGCGCAATGCCGAACTGATCGCCCGCTGGCAGGCGTATGGCTTCTGCCACGGCGTGATGAACACCGACAACATGTCGATCCTCGGCATCACCTTCGATTTTGGCCCCTACGCGTTCCTGGATGACTTCGACGCCAACTTCATCTGCAACCACTCCGACGATCGAGGCCGCTACAGCTACGCCAACCAGGTGCCCATCGCCCACTGGAACCTCAGCGCGCTGGCCCAGGCACTGACCACCGTGATCGAAGTTGAGCCACTAAAGGAAGCGTTGGGCCTGTTCGTGCCGCTGTACCAGGCCCATTACCTGGACCTGATGCGCCGGCGCCTGGGGCTGACCACCGCCGAAGATGATGACATGGCGCTGGTCGAGCGCCTGCTGCAGTGCATGCAACGCGGTGGCGTGGACTACAGCCTGTTCTTCCGCAAACTGGGTGAGCAGCCGGTGGCTGAGGCGCTGAAGGCAGTGCGCGATGACTTTATCGACCTGGCCGGCTTCGATGCCTGGGGCGCAGACTACCTGGCCCGCTGTGGGCGTGAACCCGGCAATGCCGAAGGCCGCCGTGAGCGGATGCATGCGGTGAACCCGCTGTACGTGCTGCGCAACTACCTGGCGCAGAAAGCCATCGAAGCGGCCGAGGCGGGGGATTACAGTGAAGTTCGACGGCTGCACCAAGTCCTGACCAGGCCGTTCGAGGAACAGCCCGGGATGCAGGCCTACGCCGAGCGACCGCCGGAGTGGGGCAAGCACCTGGAAATCAGCTGCTCTTCCTGATTAGCGCCGAATCCTGTGGGAGCGGGCTTGCCCGCGAAGCAGGCAACGTGATGGATTGCACCGGCTTCGCCGGTGTTCGCGGGCACGCCCGCTCCCACAAGGAAACCGTGAACCCAACACCGGAGATGAAATGACCGACCCACTGGTAATCCCCTGCCCCCACTGCAACGGCCTCAACCGCCTGCCCGCCGAGCGCCTGGGCGATGCGCCGAAATGCGGTCGCTGCAAACAGGACGTGCTGTTGAGCACCCCTTTCGAGCTCACCGAAGCCAGCTATGCCAGCCAGATCAAAGGCGACCTGCCGCTGCTGGTCGACATCTGGGCCGACTGGTGCGGCCCGTGCAAGTCATTCGCCCCCACCTTCGAAGAGGCCGCCCGCAAGCTTGCTGGCCGCTGCCGCCTGGCCAAGCTCGACAGCGAAGCCAACCGTAACCTCGCAGGGCAACTGGGCATACGCTCGATCCCCAGCCTGCTGCTGTTCAAGAACGGCCGCGAAGTCAGCCGCCAGGCCGGGGCGTTTCCACTCCAGTCCCTGCTGGAGTGGCTGCGTAACCACGGGGTTTAAGCATTCTCCTCAAGCAGCGAATGCAACTCGACAAACTGCAGAGTCAGCTTGTGCCGCGGCTCCAGGTGAATCAGCGGCAGGCTGGCGTGGTGCGATTCGCGCATTTTCACTGAGCTGCCCAAGTACACCGGCAGCACCGGCAACCCTTCGGCCAGCAGTTCGTCGAGCATCTGCTGGGGCAGGCTGGCACGTGACTGGAACTGGTTGACCACGATGCCTTCGACCACCAGGTCTTCGTTGTGGTCTTCCTTGAGGTCTTCGATCTCGGCCAGCAGGCCATACAGGGCCTGGCGCGAAAAGCTGTCGCAGTCGAAGGGGATCAGCACGCGATCGGCAGCGATCAGCGCAGAAACCGCATAGAAATTAAGCGCCGGCGGGGTATCGATGTAAATACGCTCGTAATCCTCGTCCAGCTCGTCGAGCAACTTGCGCAGCTTGTTGATCTTGTGTTTTGCCTCCAGCTTTGGCTGCAGGTCGGCCAGCTCGGCAGTGGCGGTGACCACATGCAGATTGTCGAATGGGGTTTCGTAGATATCGACCTTGTTCTTCTTGCTGAACGGCCCGCTGGAAAGGCTTTGCTTGAAGAAGTCGGCGATGCCCATGGGGATGTCCTCGCCGGTCAGGCCGGTGAGGTATTGGGTCGAGTTCGCCTGGGCATCCAGGTCGATCAACAAGGTCCGGTAGCCTTCATTGGCACTGACCGCCGCCAGGTTGCAGGCAATGCTCGACTTGCCCACGCCACCTTTCTGATTGAACACCACGCGCCGCATGATTGACCTCCGTGTATCAACGAATGCCCGAGTATGTGGCGGCAGTGGGGCAATGACCAGTGCCATTTGACCGGCATCACGCCTGACCGACCACCTGCCCTGTCAACAACTCGGCAAATGCCTTGGCCATCACCGAATGGCCGCGCTCACGCTGCACCAGCCACACCGCCGTCATCGCCTCTTCATCGAGCAAGGTGCGGTACACCACCCCTTCTATGCGCATGCGCTGGAACGACGCCGGCAGCACCGACACCCCCAGCCCCGCCGAGACCAGGCCGATGATGGTCATCGCTTCCCCTGCCTCTTGCGCAAAATGGGGGCTGAAACCCGCATGCCGCGCCAGGCTCAGCAATTGTGCATGCAAGCCGCTGCCATAACTGCGCGGGAAGAACACGAAGGGCTCAGGGGCCAACGCCGCCATGTAGACGCCTTGCTCAGTGCCCTCGGCCAGCGGATGCGAGGCATTGATCACCGCCACCAACGGTTCTCGGAACAACTCGGTGGCCACCAACCCTTCCGGCAGCGGCATCGGCCGCATCAACCCCACCTCGATGGACTCGTCGAATACCCCTTCGGCAACATCACGGCTGCTCATTTCCTTGAGGTTCAGGTGCACCGCCGGAAAGCGCTGACGGAAGGCGTGAATGGCCTTGGGGATTTTCGAGGTGAACGGGGCCGAGGAGGTGAAACCGATTTTCATCTCCCCCAGCTCGCCCAACTGCGCACGCCGGGCGACATCCGCGGCCTTCTCCACCTGCGCCAATACCTGGCGCGCTTCCTCGAGGAACAATCGCCCGGCCTCGCTCAGTTCTACACGACGGTTGGTACGATCGAACAGCCGGGCCCCCAACTCCTGCTCCAGAGCCTGGATCTGCTGACTCAAGGGCGGCTGGGAAATACCCAGCTGCTGGGCGGCGCGGCCAAAGTGCAGCTCTTCGGCCACAGCAATGAAGTAACGCAGATGACGCAATTCCATGATCTGCTCCAAACAAGTCGCCAAACATCTCAAATAGGTCGAACAATATATTGGATCTAATCGTTAGCCAGCTATATGCTTTTTTCATTGCGCCAGAGGTACCCGCCCGTGAAAACTGCAGTAGCCCCCCTCCTCCTTGAGCCACAACCTGCCATCCTGACCGAAATGTGGATCGTAAAAGGCACACCCGCTTTCATGAAAACCGTGCTGGCCTTGTTCAGCGGCGGTTTCGCCACCTTCGCCTTGCTGTACTGCGTACAGCCAATGATGCCTCTGCTATCCAACGAGTTTTCCATCAACGCGGCGCAGAGCAGCCTGGTGCTGTCGGTGTCCACCGCCATGCTGGCGTTCGGCCTGCTGATCACCGGCCCCATTTCTGACCGCATCGGGCGCAAACCCGTGATGGTGTTCGCGCTGGTCTGCGCCGCCCTGTCCACCTTGGCCAGCGCAGTGATGCCCAGCTGGGAGCTGGTACTGGCCACCCGCGCCTTGGTCGGCCTGTCGCTGAGCGGCCTGGCGGCAGTGGCGATGACCTACCTGAGCGAAGAGATCCACCCGCAACACATTGGCCTGGCCATGGGCCTGTACATCGGCGGCAACGCGATTGGCGGCATGAGCGGGCGGCTCATCACTGGCGTACTGATCGACTTCGTCAGCTGGCACACGGCGATGCTGACCATTGGCGGCCTGGCCCTGGTGGCCGCGCTGGTGTTCTGGAAGGTGCTGCCGGAATCACGCAATTTCCGCGCACAGACGATGAACCCACGCAGCCTGCTGGACGGTTTTGTCATGCACTTCAAGGATGCCGGCCTGCCCTGGCTGTTTCTTGAAGCCTTCTTGCTGATGGGCGCCTTCGTCACCCTGTTCAACTACATCGGCTACCGCCTGCTGGCCGAGCCCTACCACATGAACCAGGCGCTGGTCGGCTTGCTGTCGGTGGTTTACCTGTCAGGTATCTACAGTTCGGCACAGGTCGGCGCCCTGGCGGACAAACTGGGCCGGCGCAAGGTGTTCTGGGCCAGTATCGTGGTAATGGCGGGTGGCTTGCTGATGACACTGGCCAGTCCGCTGGTGATGGTGATCGTGGGCATGCTGGTGTTCACCTTCGGCTTCTTTGGTGCGCACTCGGTGGCCAGCAGCTGGATCGGCCGCCGGGCGCTGAAGGCCAAGGGGCAGGTGTCGTCGCTGTACCTGTTCTGCTACTACGCTGGCTCCAGCGTGGCCGGTACGGCGGGCGGGGTGTTCTGGCACCAGTGGGGCTGGAACGGGATTGGGCTGTTCATTGGCAGCTTGCTGGCGGTGGCATTGCTGGTGGCGTTGCACCTGAGCAAGTTACCACCCAAATCGGTGTGAGGCATTCGCGGGCATGCCCGCGAACAAGCCCTTGGATTAGTTGATGATCTCAACCATATCCACATCAACCTCCCGGCTCATCAGGTGTTTCTCCACCTCACCGGTCAGCTTGACCTTGGTCTTTTCGTTGAACGGAGTCGGCGGCAAGTCTTCATCATCAATTTCTACGCTGATGGTGCCGGTGTTGTCCTTGAATTCGTACTTGTCGTCGTTGTTGATCTTCTTGGTCACGAAGCCCTGCAGCACCACCGGGGTGTCATCGGCGGCATCGTTGGCCGTGGCAACGGTGGTAACCGGCTGGGCACCGGGGCCGGTATAGCCCGCAGCCAAGGCGGCAGTGCTGAACAGCGGGGCAAGGATTAGGGCGAGGTAGCGAGCTTTCATGGTGGCAGGTCCTGTTTCGTTTTCGATGGGAACAGCCTACCCAAGCTGGCTGAAGCGAATCTTAATCGGCTCAGGCTCCGTCCAGCTCCAGTACCAGCTGCGCTTGCAACTGTTCGCCGATCACCTGCAACTGCAAACTGCGGAACTGCACGCCATCACGTTCCAGCGCGTGCAGCCAAACCAGCAGTTTCGCAGGCTCGCCCTCCAGGCTGGCGTCCACCTGAGCGGCACGCGCCTGCAGCCCGGTGATTCGCAGCCCAGCAGCCAGCGCTCGCTCGTTCAGCTCGGCGGGCGTCAGTGCCTGCACAGCGTCCAGGGCCATGGCCGGGCCTGTCGAAACCCTCTGCAGGTGCCCGGCCAGCTCCAGGGCTCGCGCATGATCAAGCTCGGCCTGCTGCAAGCGCTGCTTGCCGGGGCTCCAGGCAACTTGCCAGAGAACGACCAAGGCCAGGCTCCAGAGACTGGCCACAATCACACCCCGCCGGGCGCCGGGTATCGATTGCCATTGGCGTAGCCAGGCCTGCCCAAACCACCGCATCATCGAGCCCCCAGCCAAGTCAGGGTCGCCCGCACGCCTTGCCCGGCCTGGCGCGCCTGGTCCATCAGCACCGCAGGCGCCTGTTGACGCAAGCGCTCAAGGTCAGCGAACCCTTGCGCTACCACTTCCATGCGCCACCCTTCGGTGGGGCTGAACACAGCCCGTTCAACGGTGATGTTCCCGGCTTCAACCAACCGCTCGCTGAATACTGCCAGTTCGTCGACAGTGGTCACTGCCTGGGGACGGAACTCCAGCGCCCTGACCTGCGCAACCAGGTTGCCAGTGACAGGCTGCCCAGGCGCCCAGCGCTGAAATACCTGAACGTTCTCGGCATCCAGCTGTGCCGTGCGTTGCATCAACCACGCGATGCGCAGATGATCCGCCAGGCACACCATTGCCAATGCCAGCAGCACCCCGCCCGCCAAGGCGGGCCAAGGCAAGGCCGATCCGCGTCTCCGGAATGCCCCCTGGCGCAGGTCCAGGGCCGTGGCTCGCCCTTGCACCAGGGTGTGGACGGCGCTATCGACTGTTTGGTTGCAGAGCGCCTCCCCTGCATGAGCAAGCTCAGCCTGCCATGCCATCGGCGGCAACTGCTGCGCCAGGACCTCGGCGGCCTGCGGACTGGCGACCAGACATAGGCCATTCGGGCCGCCCAGCAGCCAGCGGCCCTCGAACCACAATGCGCAGGGCTGCCCGGCCCCCAGCAAGTCGGCATCGGCGTAGATGCCAAGCGGGTCGATACCCTGGGCTTGCAGCAGCGCCACCAGGTTGGCCATGACCTGAAGCTCTATCACCAACGCGCGGCGATGCCCTTGTGTACAGGGCGGACCAAACACCAAGTGCAACGTTTCCAGCGGCGCTGCCAACTGATCCTCGGCGGCGTACGCCAGTGTTTCCGGTTTCGGCCGTTTACCCGGTACCGGGCCGATCTCACAGCTGCCCAGCATTTCCATGGGCACTACCACGATCACTGGGCCGGACAGGGTCGAGGCCAGCTCACCCAGGCGCGCCTTGCTCAGGGTGCCGTCCCCCGAACGCAACCACACCGGCCACTGCGCATCAGCTGCCGCAATGCCTTCGGGCAACAGGTACAACCAGCTCTCACTCATCTGCACTTCGCTCCCGCCTTGCCGAAAACACACGCCGCACCACACGAACCTGGTGCGTGTTCAAATCGATCTCCAGATCGCTGTACAAGTACATGCGCCGACCTGCCAGCTCCGCCTGTACCTCCAGGCGAAACCAGCGGCTGCTCACTGCCAGCCCACGCCTGTCCAGGCCCTGGCCCTCCAGCTGGGGCTGGGCAAGAAAGCGCTCCACGGTGGGGTATCCCGCCTCGGGGCGCGCCCTTGCGAGCTCCGCGGCTACCGTCGGTGACAGCTCGGCGAACGCCGCCAGCAAGCGCGCCGGGGCCGTATTGATGTTGAGCCGCGCCTCCTTGGGCAATACCACCACCCACGGCTGCAACCGCGTCATCACCTCGGCGGTGACCCCCGGCAATGCGCGCAACTGCGTTGGGTCGAGCATCGGCTGGCCAACGAGCCCGTCCAATGCCGGTGGCTCCAGCTGCAATGAATGGCACAGGCGTTCCCAGCGTTCGAGCAGCAACGGGTCGGGTGCCTTTCCGGCCATCAGGGCTCCCAGGTTCAGCCGACCCGAAAGGTCTTCCAACTGCAGGCTTATCTGCCCTTGATCGAGGTTCAACACCCGGGGCTGGGCCCAGGCTTGCCGATCATGGGTGACCTGCAATACCTCGCCCAGCTCGCGGCGCAGGGTCACCAGACCCTGCTGCTCGCCTGCCTGGGCCAGGCGCATTAAACGCGTACCCTCGATCTGCCGGGTAACCCCGCCAACCAACAGTTGATGGCTGTGCAACATGCCGGCTACCAGCATCGTGAGCAGCGCCATGACCAGCAGCACGGTAACCAATGCGAGCCCCCTTTGCCGTTGCCACCTCACTGGCTGGCGCCCCCCAGTGGCAGTACCCGCCGAACCTGCTCAAACCGCTTGGTCGACAGCGTCACCTCCAGCGCCTGTGGGGGCACCGGCCGCCGCTGGGTCATGGGCCAGCGTGCCTGCCAGCCGCTTCCGGGCACATGCACCCGCCAATGCAGCTCGCGTACACCTTCGAGCAAGCGCTGCGGCCGAGGCTGGTCTTGCCCCTGCGTGCGCCGTTGACGCCACAGCACGCCTTCCTCGAGCCAATACTCGACAACCCTCAACTCGCTGCGCTTGAGCGCCTGGTTGTCTTGCTCCCTGGCCAACCAATGCGCCCGTGCGCCGTGCAGCAGTACACCGTAACCGCCCTTGCCGAGGCTCGCAGGCTGATAACCCAGCAGGGCATCGCGTTGCATCAGGCTCATGGCCCTGCCCAACGCTCGCAGCTCATTGGCCTGCATCTGACGTGCGCTTTCGGCACGCATGAACACATCGAGCACGCGCGCGCTGCCCACCGCCAGCAAGGCAAAGATAGCGATCGCCAGCAGCAGCTCGATCAAGGTGAAGCCCCGCTGACCGGTCAACCTGCCTGGCCTAGCGTGGCGCATCGACCAGCCCCAACCATCCCGTGGCCTGGTGCAGTACTTGGCGGTCCGAAGCAAGGCCTACCCGTACGTGTACTTCCAGCAGGGTACCCTCACCCAGGCCGCGGCGGGTTTCCTGCAGGGTCCAGCGACGCTGGCCGAACATGACATCCAGGGTGCGCTCGCCAGGACCCGGTGCAGGTTGCAGGCGCATCTCCATCAAGTGGTTGTCCGCGACCCAGCTGGCGAGCAAGCGCTTCTCAAGCCCCTGCGATTGCACCAGTACATGCTGGCTGGCCGAGGTAACCGCCACGGCCAGTACCGCGAAGATCACCAACGCCACCAACACTTCCAGCAAGGTGAAGCCGCGTTCAGCGCAGGAAACTGGGGTCATTGATGCCATCACTCGACACAGAAACAAGGCGTACATCGTCCACCCCGAAATGAAGGGCAAACGGCGTGTGCTCGTCGTTGCCATACATCACCAGTTGCGGTGCCCTCCCAGGCACACTGGGAGGCACCGGAACCCCATCGATCTCCACGTGCAGGTCCAGGTCGATATCTCGATGCTTGCCCGCAATCTCCCAGTGGTGTCCGGCGGCTCTAAGCAGTTGATAGCCCCGGGCATCAATGCGGATACCCAGTGCCAATCCTTCCAGCACCGCCTGGTGCCGCGCGTGCTGTACCAACTGGAAAAAAAGGCTGGCTTCCTGATTGGCCATACGTTGCGGGTCACGCCCGAACATGACCCCTGCCATGCTCATCACGATGCCCAGCAGCAGCATGACCAGCAGCAGCTCCAGCAGCGTAAAGCCTCGAGAGCGGCGCTGTTTCATTCAGGCCAGTTACCGATATCGGCATCCATCTCCTCACCACCCGGCTGACCATCGGCCCCCAGGGAGTAAAGGTCATAGCCTTGGGCCGAACGGGTGCCTGGGCTTGCAAACCGGTAAGGCGAGCCCCAGGGGTCGATGGGTGTGCTCTTGAGATAGCCTTGGGCACTCCATTGACGCGGGAGTGGCGCTACGGTTGGTCGCGTCACCAAGGCTTCCAGGCCTTGCGAGGTGGTCGGATAGCGGCCGTTATCCAGACGGTAGATTTCCAACGCGGTAGAGATCGACTGGATATCAGTGCGGGCTGCAGTCAGCTTGGCATGGTCAGGACGGCTCATCACGTTGGGCAGCACCAGCGCACCAAGCACCCCAAGAATGATCACCACCACCATGATTTCGATGAGGGTGAAGCCGCGTTGCGCGCGGCGTGCTGAACGTATGGACATATCAGTTGACCAGTTGGTTGAGGTTGAGAATCGGCAGCAGGATCGCGAGCACGATGAACAGCACGATGCCGCCCATCACCAGCAGCATCAGTGGCTCGCACAGGCTCACCAGCAACGAGATGCGCCCCGCCAGTTGCCTGGCCTGAAGGTCTGCGGCACGTTCAAGCATGGTGTCCAGCTCACCGGCGCGTTCGCCACTGGCGATCATGTGCAGCATCAGCGGCGGCAAGGTGTCGCTGCGTGCCAGGCAATTGGCCAGCGAGCAGCCCTCGCCCAGCTCGCGGGCGGCCTGCAGCAAACGCTCGCGCAGGATCTGGTTGCCGATCACCGCTGCGCCGATGTTCATTGCCTCGACCAGGGCTACCCCGCTGCGCCCCAGGATGGCCAAGGTACTGATGAACCGTGCCGCTTCACTGGCGCGGACAAACTCGCCATAGCCCGGCAGGCGCAGTGAAAAGCCATGCCATTGCCTGCGCAGTGCCGGCTGGCGAAGTGCCCAGGCAACCAGCGCAGCGGCTACCACCAACAGCGCCAGCGCTGCCAAGCCGTAATGTTGGGTGGCATCGCTCAGGGCGATCAGCACTTGCGTTGCCAGCGGCAGCTGCGCCTGGTCGCGCGAAAAGGCTTGCACCACATCGGGCACCACATAACCGAGCAGAAACCCCACCACCAGTAACGAAACAACCAGGAGGATCACCGGGTAAACCATGGCCAGCTGTACTTTCTGGCGCAGGGCCTGCTGGTTCTCGCCATGCTCGGCCAAGCGCTCGAGTACACCCGCCAGGTGGCCGGAGCGTTCGGCGGCGGCCACGGTGGCCCGGTAAACCATGGGGAACGCCTGAGGGTAGTGCGCCAGAGCCTGGGCCAGGGCGAGGCCTTCGGCAACCCGCTCAACAACACCTCCCAGCACCAGTCGTACCTGGCGCTGGGTGCTCTGGCCGGCGACTGCCTGCAAGGCCTCGATCAACGGCACCCCGGCATGCAGCAGCGTCGCCAACTGGCGGGTCAGCAACGAGCGTTGGGCCAGGCTCATGCCTTTACCTGTGCGCCAGCCGGCCATTGGCGATGTCCCTACGGGGGCCAGCTTCAGCACCAGCAAGCCTTGCTCGCGCAAGGTTTGCCGGGCCTGACGCGCCCCCGGTGCCTCCAGCGTTCCTCGCTGGCGCGCCCCCTGCGCATCCTGGGCCTGGTAGCGGAACATCGGCATGTCAGCCCTGCCCCGTCACACGCAGCAGCTCTGCCAGGCTGGTCTGCCCCAGGCAGACACGCTGGACGCCATGCTGGAACAAGCTTGGTGTGGCCGCGCGGATCACTTCGGACATGTCAGCCACGGACGCACGGGCGTGGATCGCCTGGGCCAATGTGGGCGTCACCACCACCATCTCGTGCAAGGCCAGGCGCCCGCTGTAACCCTGCAGGCATTCGCTACAGCCCTGCGCTTCGTAGAGCTGCGACGGCAACCCGGCGGGGTGGCCCAAAGCGCTGGCCGTGGCCTCGTCCACCTCATAGACGACCTTGCAGTGGTCGCAGAGCCGCCGCACCAGGCGCTGGGCCATCACCCCGGCCAGCGATGAGGCAAGCAAGCAAGTATCGATGCCCATGTCGGCAAGGCGCGCGATGGCCCCCAGCGCACTGTTGGTATGCAGGGTGGAAAGCACCAGGTGGCCGGTCAGCGAGGCCTGCACCGCGATGTCCGCAGTCTCCCGGTCACGGATTTCGCCCACCATGACCACGTCCGGGTCCTGGCGCAGGATGGCGCGCAGGCCACGGGCGAAGGTCATGTCGACCTTGGTGTTCACCTGGGTCTGGCCGATGCCGGGCAGGTGATACTCGATCGGGTCCTCGACGGTGAGGATATTGCGGGATACCTGGTTTAGGTATGACAGCGCGGTATACAGCGTCGTGGTCTTGCCGGACCCGGTGGGCCCGGTGACCAGAAAAATGCCGTGCGGTTTTTCCAGCATGTGCATGAAGCCCGCCCGCACCGAGCTGTGCATCTGCATGTGATCGATGTCGAGGCGTACTGCCTGCTTGTCCAGCAAGCGCAGCACGACCCGCTCGCCATGGGCGGCAGGCAAGGTCGACACCCGCACGTCCACTTCATGGCCGGCAAGACGCAGGCTGATCCGGCCATCCTGGGGCACACGCTTTTCGGCGATATCCAGGCGCGCCATGACCTTGATGCGCGAAACCAGCAGGGCAGACAGCTCCCGGGGCGGCGTCAGTACTTCGCGCATGACGCCGTCGATGCGCATGCGCACGCGCAGCTGCTGCTCGAAGGTTTCCAGGTGGATATCCGAAGCCCGCGATCTCACCGCCTCGCTGAACAAAGCGTTGAGCAAGCGAATGATCGGCGCGTCGTCTTGTTGCTCAAGCAGGTCGCAGGTCTGCGGCAAGGCTTCGGCCAACCGCGACAGGTCGATTTCCTGGTCAAGGTCCTGGACCACCGCCTGCGCGGCATCCTGGCCTGGGCCGTAGCATTGGGCCAGGCGCTCGGCAAAGTGGGCATCGCTCACGCGACGCAGAGGCCAAGTACAGCCTACTAGCCTACAGGCCTCGGCCATGGCCGCCAGTGATGCGCCTTCACGCATCAGCAAAGCAGGCTCGGCTGCCTGGTGGTCGAGCAGGATGCCGTGACGTCGGGCAAAGCTGAACGGCAGGGCGATGCTCATGGGCGCGGCCGGTGCGCGTCAGGCAGACGCCGCGTATCGAACATCCGCCGGGCATCTTTCGGCAAGGTCGAATCATCCGCATTGCGCAACCCTTCGTAGGCACGCCCCCCCGCCTCGACCCGCTCGGCCTGGCTGCGCAAGATGGTCGGGCGCAGGAACACCATAAGGTTGGTTTTCTCCTGGGTGTCGCTGCGCCACCGGAACAAGCCACCCACCCAGGGAATACGGCTGAGCAGCGGCACGCCGCGCTCCACCTGGCGCACGCTGTCCTTGATCAGGCCACCAATCACGATGATCTCGCCATCGGAGGCCAGGATGGTGCTCTTGAGCGTGCGCTTGTTGGTGATCAGATCATTCTCGGCCGCGCTGGGTGCAATTTCCGAGCTTTCCTGCTCGACCTCGAGGCGCAGGCTGTTGCCTTCGTTGATGTGCGGGCGCACCTTCAGGCTGATACCGATGTCCTTGCGCTCGACTGTGGTGAAGGGGTTTTCCGAACCACTGCCGGGGGTCACGTAAGAGCCTGTCTTGAACGGCACGTTCTGCCCAACCAGGATCTGCGCCTCCTGGTTATCCAGCGTCAGCAGGCTAGGCGTGGACAACAGATTGCTGCGGCTGTTGCTGGCCAAAGCCGATACCAGGGCGGCAAAACGATCAGAGCCGATGGCCAGGGCGGCGCCCCCCGGCAGCTTGGCCTCTTTGCCCAGCAGGTCGGCCAATGTAGCGCCGCTTTCGCTGTAGGTAATGCCACCTTTGAGGCCACCCTTGTCCATGCCCCATTGCACGCCCAGTGCCTCCTCGATGCTGCCGCTGACTTCAACGATTGCCGCATGAATAAGCACCTGCGCCCGCGGCTGGTCCAGTTGCAGGATGATCTGTTCCACACTGGCCAACGTTTGCGGCTCGCCCAGCAGCACCAGCGCGTTCTGGCTGGCATCGGCCTTGACGATGGCTTCGCCGGTAATGTCGACGCCCGGAGTGTTTGTGCCCGGCGTGCCATCCAGGCGTTTGCCCACCTCGCCCAGCACTTCGGCAAGCTGCTCGGCATTGCTGTGTTGCAGGCGCACCACCCGCCAGTTCTGCGAGGTAGCGGGTGCTGGTACATCCAGCGAGCGTGTCAGTTGCGCCATGCGTTGCCTGGACTTGGCCGGGCCAAGGATCAGCAGGCGGTTACCGCCCGTATCAACCAGCACCCGCACGCCGCTGTCGGGCCCTCCAGCGGCTGCTTCGACCACCGGGAACACCGCATCGGCCCGGGCTTGGCGCAAGCTCACCAGCTCATGGTCATGCCGCTGGCCGCTGTCGAGTTGCAGAACCAGGTGCTCCAGGCGGTCAAGGTTGGCTGCGGAGTCGGTCACCACCAAGGCATTGGCCGAACTGGACGGCCCAATGTAGCCACTGCTGGAAACCAACGGCCGTAACAGCCCGGCCAGGTCAGCAGCCACACTGCCCGACAGGTTGAAAACACGCGTCGTGAACGCTGCCGGTATCGCCTCCACCTGCTGGTTGGCCCAGGCCTTGGCCTCACTGGCCGGCAGCACCAGCAAACGGTGGCCGTCGTTCACAGCGGCAAAGCCCTGGGCATTGAGCACCGAGTAGAACAGCCGGCGGATCCCTTCGCGGTCCAGCGCTTCGTTGGAAAGGACTGTGATACGGCCTTGCACGCGCGGGTCGAGGATGATCGTCTGGTCAAGGATCGCGCCCACTTCGCGTACCACCTCGCGTACATCGGCATCGCTCATCGCCAACTGCCAGGTGGGCGCCTCGGCCAGCGCCAGGGAACAGTTCAGGGTAAGACAGGCGCCGAACGAGGCGACGCGCAGATATCGCTTGAGAGTCATTGCACCTCCCGCAACAGGCGGGATGAAGGGTCGGGAGTGTGGTGCGGGCGAACGGCAGCACCTGCAGGCAGGAACACGGTTGGAGCGGGCGCGGACATCGACACGACTTCCTCGCGGCCTCCGGACCACAACACGATGGAACGCACATCGATGCGGCGCAGCACGCCGCGGCCCGGTATGCGGTCACCGACGCGGTAGATAGCCTCACCGCCATTGCTTTTCACCAAGGCGCGAGCCTCGCCCTGGCTGGAAACAAAACTGGCCTTGAGGGCGACATCCGCTTGGCCCGCCTGCTGCGGGCGCGTTGCCTGGAAGCCGAACGCCAACGCCACGGTGGCCGCCGGCAACGGTTTTGCCGGCAGCTGGGGTGTCTCCACCGGCACTGCCGGAACCGCCGGCGGGGCAGCGACGGGATAAGTCCTTTCCCGCCATGCCAGCCAGGCAAGCGTTGCCACCACGCACGCCAGCCAGATCAAATGCGAAGTGCGCTTCATCCGGGTCAGGGCAGCATCCGCCGTAACACGCGTCGCCCGCTCAGTTCATGCAACACCACGGCAGCGATATGCAGCGCTACCCCCGTGGCCAGCAGCAGGCAGGCAGCAATGTGAATGTAGAACCAGACGCGGTGCCAGACCGGCTCGCTCAGCAGTGGCGCGATGGAGAACCAACCGAACACGTCTATAGCCCTGTCCATCATCAGCAGGCCGGACGCCAATACGATCGCCGTGGTCCAGTACAAGCCCTCGTGCACGACATGCGCAATGCGCTGGCCCTTTGGATCATCGTGCAGGCTTCGTGGCTTGAGACAGGTCAGACGCAACAGCCAGCGCAGCAGGAATACAGGGATGAACAACGTAGTCATGGCGACGTTGATGAAGGCGACCCGGTGAAGCGTGGCGGGGGTGACATCCATGTGCGCCACGTAAAAACCGCTGATCAGCGCCCAAAGGATGACCATTGCAGAGACCCAGTGCAGGAGGATCTGCTGCCAGCAATACTTTTGTACTTGCATTTGGAGTACTCGAAGAGCCTGGCCCCCTCAAGGGGCCAGGTTTGATGCCTTATTTCTCGGTCCAGGCCATGTTCCAGTGAGAGCCAGTGCCTGGCTCGAACTGGCCAGCGGCTGCGGAGTACTGCACGCAATAACCCGAGGCAGGGAATGGCTGGCACTCGTAGACCTTGCCATTCTTGGGCTGCAGTACTTTGGTACCCGCTTTGTAGTTTGAGAGCGATTCAGGGAAGACAAAGTCATAGGAAGCATCGCCTGCTGCTTTGAGCTGCAGCGTCTTCTGGTCCTGGAGCAGCACCCGATCAAGCTTGTCCACGCCCACGACCTTGAGGGTGTGCATACCTTCACCACTCACAACATTCAGCGCGAACGGTTCCGTACCGTTAACGTTCTGGCGCGAGTAAGAGACCTGCTTGTTGTTGCTGTCGAACAGCCGCGCCGTCACGGTCAAGGCCTTGTTGGTCATGACGGAGAAATCCACGCCACCTGTGCCGTCCACAATCGTGTACTCGGGTTTCACATCGTGCAGGTGCATCGTGGTCGGATCGCCAGCGGCGGTTTCAAAGTCCAGAATGTAGTTGGTCAGGCCGCTTTCGGCTTTGGCGAAGATGCTGTTGGAGCCCTGCACGGGCTCGATGTTGCCGTCCGTGTCCATCTGACCGGCACGCACCAGCGTCTGGGTTTCATTGATCTGCCTGGCCAGCTTGTAGGCCCAGTTGGCAGCGATGCCCTCTTCGGCGCTATCGACCGTGATGCTCACATGGTGCGACGTACGCTCGCCATTGGCATCGAATGCGCGTGCAGTGACTTTATCGCCAACTTCAAGGTCACGATTGGCACTGATTTCAGCCAGCCGCGGCCACTCAGGGGCTGGGCCGCCATCGAGCTGGATATCGACGTCAGCAACGCTATGGAAAGCCTTGTCGGTATCGCCAACTTTCCAGACGCCAAGAATCACGTGCTGGCCCGTGCGGTCAGTCGGCAATGTGCAGCTGTGCTTCGGGTTGGTACCTGTACCAGCAGCGGGTATCTGATGCTTGCCATCTACCACGCAGAACGGGGTGGCATCGAAAGCGGCACGCGTCAATGCTGCGTTGGGGTTCCAATCCGCCTTGGTAATGAAGTACTCCCACGAGGTAACCGGATGCGGGGCTTCATAATGCCAGTCGAATTGCATGTTACGGTCAGTGACCGGGGTCAGGTGCCAGCGGTTGGCCGATTGCTCATCCAGGGCGCCGAAGTCGCCACGCGCACCGCCACTGGCAATTTTTCCATCAACAGGGCCAGCACCTGGGAAACGCCCTATCGCCTCACCGACTGACCACGGTTCGTACTGAGCGCCACCACAGTTGGTGTTGAGATTTTTCTGGTTCGCATGGCAGAGCGCCGCGCGAGAAGGTGGATCTGCCAGGTTGCCATGCGCATTGGCCATTTGAGCTTGTAAAGCTGTGCCTGCAATCGCCATCCACACACCGGTGGCGACAACGCTTTTTCGCAGGGTCTTTGTTGTATTCATCACGAACTCCGAACGCATTGCTGGTGAAATGCGCAAGGGCGCATTTACTGGAAGCGAATGCGCCTTCTGCGCAAGGGGAGTCCGGACTTTAGAGAAAAGCAGTTTGCCTATATGTAGGAATAAACCTGTCTAGCTCCCCGATTCGCAACCTTTGCGCTCGGGGAGCTTCGAATCAGCCGTGATACTGCGCAGAAAGCTCGTGAACGGCATTGATGAATACGCCGGCATGCTCCGGGTCGACTTCCGGGGTAATGCCGTGGCCAAGGTTGAACACATGACCGGTGCCATGGCCGTAGCTGGCCAGGATGCGCGCCACTTCCTTGCGAATGGCCTCGGGCTTGGCGTACAGCACGGTCGGGTCCATGTTGCCTTGCAAGGCTACTTTGTCCCCCACGCGGCGGCGGGCGTCGCCGATTTCGCAGGTCCAGTCCAGGCCCAGTGCGTCGGCACCTGCGTCGGCGATGCTTTCCAGCCACAAACCACCATTCTTGGTGAACAGGATCACCGGCACCTTGCGCCCCTCGTGCTCGCGGATCAGGCCGCTGACGATCTTGCGCATGTAGGCCAGTGAGAACTCCTGGTAGGCCGCCGCCGACAGGTTGCCGCCCCAGGTGTCGAAGATCTGCACGGCCTGGGCGCCGGCCAGGATCTGACCGTTAAGGTAGCTGGTGACCGACTGGGCCAGCTTGTCCAGCAGCAAGTGCAGGGCTTGCGGATTGTCGTAGGCCATGGCCTTGGTCTTGCGGAAGTCCTTCGACGAGCCGCCTTCGACCATGTAGGTGGCCAGGGTCCACGGGCTGCCGGAGAAGCCGATCAACGGCACACGGCCATTGAGCTCACGGCGAATGGTGCTGACCGCGTCCATCACGTAGCCGAGGTCTTTCTGTGGGTCCGGGACTGGCAGCGCTTCGATGTCAGCGGGGGTGCTGATGACCTTCTTGAAACGCGGGCCTTCGCCGGTTTCGAAGTACAGGCCCAGGCCCATGGCATCGGGAATGGTAAGGATGTCCGAGAACAGGATCGCTGCGTCCAGCGGGTAGCGGTCCAGCGGCTGCAGGGTGACCTCGCAGGCGAACTGCGGGTTCATGCACAGGCTCATGAAGTCACCGGCCTTGGCGCGGCTGGCGCGGTACTCCGGCAGGTAGCGGCCGGCCTGGCGCATCATCCACACCGGGGTGACGTCTACGGGTTGCTTGAGCAGTGCACGCAGGAAACGATCGTTCTTCAGGGCAGTCATGTCGGCATCCGGAAAAATAGTGCGGGTATTTTCTCAGACGCACAAAGAAAAGGCACGGCTGATTGCCGTGCCTTTTATCCATCGGTATGTCTCAGGTCAATAGGTTTTGTATACAAAATCATAAAACCGTACGTTTGATGTCAGTTCGCGCTCTGTTCGAAAGCAAAACCCATCGATAGCAGCACTTCTTCACTCCAGGGCAAGCCCAAAAAATATAGCCCCACTGGCTGCCGGGCAGCGTCCTGGCCTGCTGAAACCTGCAAACCGGGGTAGCCTGCCTGAGCACCCACTCCTTGCAATTGGCCACCCGAGAGGTCTATCACCGCATCCAACTGATGAACATGGTGGGCTACATCCAACACTTTCCGGCTCTCATCGCGCAATTTGTTGGCAGTTTCCCAATATGCAGATTCGCCAATGTCCAACGCCTGGGCGTCCTCCAGCAGTTGTTGCCCATAGCCCTCCTCGCCCGGGTAGTTTCGATTGAAGGCAATGAGGTCAGCAAGATTTCGCACCTCTATGCCCGGCCGTCCTTGCAGGTAAGCCGCAAGGTCCCGCTTTATGCCGTAGTTCAAGACGGTCATCTGCTCTGCAAAAAGTAGGGGTATTTTCATGTCCACGGGCAGCAAGGTTGCACCCGCCCGTTCTAGCCGGCCTGCCAGGGTCTTGAAGTGTGGGTGGTCGATTGTCAGGGAACCATCGCCACGGTAAAGCGGATATCCCAGGCGCTTCCCAAGCAGAGAGCTGGCATTCAGTTTCCCGTGGTAATCCTTTACGCCCCCAGGCGCGGGGGGCATATCAGCGCGACGCTCATCATTTCCCTGCATGGCGCCTAGCAACAATGCCACATCGCTGACCGTTCGCCCCATCGGTCCGGGTGTATCCTGCCAACTGGACAGCGGGACGATCCCGGCCTGGCTCAGCAGGCCAAGGGTTGGCCGCAAGCCCACGACTTGGTTGTAATACGCAGGGCAAATGATCGAACCATTGGTTTCCGTACCGACCGCAAGCGGGGCATAGCCTGCTGCCAGACCCGCCGCTGACCCGGCGCTGGACCCGCAAACTGGCAGCTCGGTGCCCCAGGGGTTGCCCACCTGGCCACCACGACCGCTCCAACCTGATGGTATGCCCCAGTCCCGGAAACCAGCCAGCTCACTAGCATTAGCCTTGCCGAGCACGATTGCACCCGCCTGGCGCAAGCGCTGTACGACAAATGCATCCTGAAGGGCAGGCCGCCCTACCAGCGCCAGGGAACCGCTACTGGTCTGCATCGAGTCCCCGGTGTCGATATTGTCTTTGACCAGGACAGGCACACCATGCAGAGGGCCACGCAACCGTCCTTCGGCACGTTCGGCATCCAGATCGTTGGCAATGGCCAGTGCATCGGGGTTGATCTCGACCACCGCGTTGAGGGCTGGACCATTGCGGTCGATCGCCCCAATTCGTGCCAAAGCCCGTTGCACCAACTGCATCGATGTCACAGAGCCATCAGACATGCGCGACTGGAGCTCTGCAACCGTAGAGAAGTCGATCACATCCGGAGGTATGAATGACTCGAAGCCTGGCCCATCAAAAGATGAGTCAGGCTCCGCCGCGATACTGCCAATACTGGCCAGCACAAAACTGGAAATGAATGCACAACTTATGAATCGGTTCATGATCCGCCCTCGAAATGAGCACTTACGCAACAAAGGAGTCGCTCAGTGTCGAGAGTCGGTCATGCCTAATGCAGCAGGAGATAACTCCTCACTCTGAAGCACCGCGCACATTGTGCGCGGATCATCAGGTCACACTTCCAGATAGTCCAGGATACCCTCGGCAGCCGTACGCCCTTCGAAGATTGCAGTCACCACCAGGTCCGAACCGCGCACCATGTCGCCACCGGCAAACACTTTCGGGTTGCTGGTCTGGTGCTTGAACTTGCCCTTCTCCGGGGCAACCACACGACCCTGGCTGTCCAGCTGAATGCCATGCTGCTCAAACCACGGCGCCGGGCTCGGGCGGAAGCCGAAGGCGATTACCACGGCGTCTGCCGGCAGGATCTCTTCGGAGCCCGGGATTGGCTCAGGGCTGCGGCGCCCACGGGCATCAGGCTCGCCCAGGCGAGTCTCGACCACTTTGACGCCTTCGACCTTGTCCTCACCCACAATGGCGATGGGCTGGCGGTTGTAGAGGAACTTCACACCCTCTTCCTTGGCGTTCTTCACCTCTTTGCGCGAACCCGGCATGTTGGCTTCGTCACGACGATAAGCACAGGTCACTGCCTTGGCACCCTGACGGATCGAGGTACGGTTGCAGTCCATCGCGGTGTCACCACCACCCAGCACCACCACTTTCTTGCCCTGCATGTCGACGAAGTCTTCCGGCGACTTCTCGAAGCCCAGGTTGCGGTTGACGTTGGCGATCAGGAAGTCCAGTGCGTCATGCACGCCCGGCAGGTCTTCACCCGGGAAGCCGCCCTTCATGTAGGTGTAGGTACCCATGCCCATGAACACCGCGTCGTACTCGGCGAGCAGCTGTTCCATGGTCACGTCCTTGCCCACCTCGGTGTTCAGGCGGAACTCGATGCCCATGCCGGTGAACACTTCACGGCGGTTGCTGAGCACGGTCTTTTCCAGCTTGAACTCGGGGATACCGAAAGTCAGCAGGCCACCGATCTCAGGGTTTTTGTCGAACACCACCGGGGTTACCCCGGCGCGCACCAGCACGTCGGCGCAGCCCAGGCCCGCCGGGCCGGCGCCGATGATGGCAACGCGCTTGCCGGTTGGCTTGACCTTGGACATGTCCGGGCGCCAGCCCATGGCGAAAGCGGTGTCGGTGATGTACTTCTCCACCGAGCCGATGGTCACCGCGCCGAAACCGTCGTTCAGGGTGCAGGCACCCTCGCACAGGCGGTCTTGCGGGCAAACACGGCCGCACACTTCCGGCAGGGTGTTGGTCTGGTGCGACAGTTCCGCCGCGGCCAGGATGTTGCCTTCGGAGACCAGCTTCAACCAGTTGGGGATGAAGTTGTGTACCGGGCACTTCCACTCGCAATACGGGTTACCGCAGCCCAGGCAGCGGTGCGCCTGCTCCACGGACTGCTGCGGCTTGAATGGTTCGTAGATTTCCACGAACTCCTTCTTGCGCTGGCGCAGCAGCTTTTTTTTCGGGTCCTTTCGGCCCACTTCGATGAACTGGAAGTCGTTGTTCAGACGTTCAGCCATTTTTCAAAACCTCTTTACAGCAGCTGCAAGCTACACGCTGCAAGCCGCAAGACGATCACTTAAGCCGGGCAAACCTCTCACTGCCATTACGTGCAGCTTGAGGCTTGCCACTTGCAGCTGTTTTTACTGCGGGTTGGCACGGGTGCTGGACAGCAGCTGCTTCAGATTGGCTGCCTTTGGCTTGACCAGCCAGAAGCGCCGCACGTAGTCGTCCAGGTTCTCCGAGAGCTCACGCCCCCACTCGCTGCCGGTCTCATCCACATACTCGGCAAGGACACGCGCCAGGTGGCTACGGTAGGCCTCCATCGCTTCGCCACTGATACGCTGGATTTCCACCAGCTCGTGGTTGAGCTTGTCGACGAAGCTATTGTCCATGTCGAGCACGTAGGCAAAGCCGCCAGTCATGCCAGAGCCGAAGTTGTAACCGGTCTTGCCCAGAACGCAGACAAAGCCGCCGGTCATGTATTCACAGCAGTGATCGCCAGTGCCCTCGACAACAGCATGGGCGCCGGAGTTACGCACAGCGAAGCGCTCGCCCGCAGTACCTGCGGCAAACAGCTTGCCGCCAGTGGCACCGTACAGGCAGGTGTTGCCGACGATGGCGCTGTGCTGGGTTTCGAACGGGCTGCCGGCTGGCGGCACGATGGTGACCTTACCACCGGTCATGCCTTTGCCGACGTAATCGTTGGCGTCGCCTTCCAGGTGCAGGTTAAGGCCACCAGCGTTCCACACGCCAAAGCTCTGGCCCGCAGTCCCCTTGAAGCGGAAGGTGATCGGCGCCGCGGCCATGCCCTGGTTGCCGTGCAGGCGGGCGATTTCGCCCGACACACGCGCACCAATGGAGCGGTCGCAGTTGCAGATGTCGAGGCTGAACTCGCCACCCGCCTGATCGCGGATGGCCGGCATGGCCATATCAACCATCTTCTCGGCCAACTCGCCCAGGTCGAACGGCGGGTTCTTGTCGACTTCGCAGAACTGCGGTTTGTCCGCCGGAATGTGCGAGCTGCCCAGCAGCGGCGACAGGTCCAGGTACTGCTGGCGTTCGGTGTCACCTGGCAGCACTTCGAGCAGGTCGGTACGGCCGATCAACTCGCCAAGGCTGCGCACACCCAGCTTGGCCAACCACTCGCGGGTTTCTTCGGCGACAAAGGTGAAGAAGTTGATCACCATGTCGACGGTGCCGATGTAGTGGTCCTTGCGCAGCTTGTCGTTCTGGGTGGCCACGCCGGTGGCGCAGTTGTTCAGGTGGCAGATGCGCAGGTACTTGCAGCCCAGGGCAATCATTGGCGCGGTACCAAAGCCGAAGCTTTCGGCGCCGAGAATGGCCGCCTTGATCACATCCAGGCCAGTTTTCAGACCACCATCAGTCTGCACCCGCACCTTGCCACGCAAGTCGTTGCCGCGCAGGGTCTGGTGGGTTTCCGCAAGGCCCAGCTCCCAAGGGGCGCCGGCGTATTTGATCGAGGTCAGCGGCGAAGCACCGGTACCACCGTCGTAACCGGAGATGGTGATCAGGTCGGCATAGGCCTTGGCCACACCCGCGGCGATGGTACCCACGCCCGCTTCGGCTACCAACTTGACCGATACCAGCGCCTGTGGGTTGACCTGCTTGAGGTCGTAGATCAGCTGCGCCAGATCTTCGATCGAGTAGATGTCATGGTGGGGCGGTGGCGAGATCAGGGTCACGCCCGGTACCGCATAACGCAGCTTGGCGATCAGGCCGTTGACCTTTCCGCCCGGCAACTGGCCGCCCTCACCCGGCTTGGCGCCCTGGGCAACCTTGATCTGCAGCACTTCGGCGTTGACCAGATACTCCGGGGTCACACCAAAACGGCCGGTGGCCACCTGCTTGATCTTCGAGCTCTTGATGGTGCCATAGCGCGACGGGTCTTCGCCGCCTTCACCCGAGTTGGAGCGTGCGCCCAGGCGGTTCATGGCCTCGGCCAGCGCTTCGTGGGCTTCCGGCGACAGTGCACCCAGCGAGATACCCGCCGAGTCGAAACGCTTGAGAATCGCCTCCAGCGGCTCGATCTGCTCCAGCGCCAGCGGCTGGTCGGCCACTTTCACCTTGAGCAAGTCACGAATCATCGACACCGGGCGCTGGTCCACCAGCGTGGTGTATTCCTTGAACTTGGCGTAGTCGCCCTGCTGCACGGCGGCTTGCAGGGTGTTGACCACATCCGGGTTGTAAGCGTGGTATTCGCCACCGTGGACGAACTTCAGCAGGCCACCTTGCTGGATCGGCTTACGCGCGCTCCAGGCTTCGGCCGCCAGCAGCTTCTGGTCGTTCTCCAGGTCTTCGAAGCGCGCACCCTTGATGCGGCTGGACACGCCCTTGAAGCTCAGGCCCACCACTTCCTCGGCCAGGCCGATGGCTTCGAACAGCTGTGCACCGCGGTACGAGGCGATGGTGGAGATACCCATCTTCGACAGGATCTTCAGCAGGCCCTTGGAGATACCTTTGCGGTAGTACTTGAACACTTCGTCCAGGTCGCCCAGCACTTCACCGGTACGGATCAGGTCAGCCAGTACTTCATACGCCAGGTACGGGTAAACGGCCGAGGCACCGAAGCCCAGCAGCACGGCGAAGTGATGCGGATCACGGGCGGTAGCGGTTTCCACCAGGATGTTGCTGTCGCAACGCAGGCCCTGTTCGGTCAGGCGGTGGTGCACTGCACCAACGGCCAGCGAAGCATGCACCGGCAGCTTGCCCGGGGCGATATAACGATCGCTCAGCACCAGCTGGGTCTTGCCCCCACGCACAGCTTCTTCGGCCTGGTCGGCAATGTTGCGGATGGCCGCTTCCAGGCCCACGCTCTGCTCATAGTTGAGGTCGATCAGCTGGCGGTCGAAGCCTTCGCGCTCCAGGCTCATCAGCGAACGCCACTTGGCGGGCGAGATGACCGGCGAGCTGAGGATGACCCGCGAAGCGTGCTCCGGGGACTCCTGGAAGATGTTGCGCTCGGCACCCAGGCAGATTTCCAGCGACATCACGATCGCTTCACGCAGCGGGTCGATCGGCGGGTTGGTTACCTGAGCGAACTGCTGGCGGAAGAAGTCGTACGGCGAGCGCACGCGCTGCGACAGCACGGCCATCGGCGTGTCGTCACCCATCGAGCCAACGGCTTCCTGGCCCTGCTCACCCAACGGGCGCAGCACCTGGTCACGCTCTTCGAAGGTGACCTGGAACATCTTCATGTATTGCTTGAGCTGGTCAGCGTCATAGCTGGCCACGCCCTGGTCGTCGGTCAGCGTCGCCTGGATGCGGGTGGCGTGCTGACGCAGCCAGCGCTTGTACGGGTGTCGCGACTTCAGACGGTTGTCGATGGCATCGGTGTCGAGGATCTGGCCGGTTTCGGTGTCCACGGCAAGGATCTGGCCCGGGCCGACACGGCCCTTGGCCAGCACTTCCTCAGGCTGATAGCCCCATACGCCGATTTCCGAGGCGATGGTGATGTAGCCATTGGTGGTGGTGACCCAACGCGCCGGGCGCAGGCCGTTGCGGTCAAGCAGGCACACCGCGTGGCGGCCTTCGGTCATGACGATACCGGCCGGGCCATCCCACGGCTCCATGTGCATGGAGTTGTATTCGTAGAAGGCGCGCAGGTCGGCGTCCATGGTCTCGACGTTCTGCCACGCTGGCGGTACCAGCATACGCACGCCGCGGAACAGATCGATGCCACCGGTGACCATCAGCTCCAGCATGTTGTCCATGCTCGACGAGTCGGAACCGACGCGGTTGACCAGCGGGCCAAGCTCTTCGAGGTCGGGGATCTGGTCATTGGCGAACTTGGTGCGACGAGCAACGGCCCAGTTACGGTTGCCGGTGATGGTGTTGATCTCGCCGTTATGGGCGAGGAAGCGGAACGGCTGCGCTAGCGGCCATTTCGGCAGGGTGTTGGTGGAGAAGCGCTGATGGAACACGCAGATCGCGGTTTGCAGGCGCTCGTCACCCAGGTCTGGATAAAACGCCGCGAGATCGCGCGGCATCATCAGGCCTTTGTAGATGATGGTCTTGTGCGAGAAGCTGCAGATGTAGTGGTCGGCGTCGTGGGCGTTGGCCACCGACGAACGACGACGGGCACTGAACAGCTTGATGGCAAATTCCTGGTCGCTCAGGCCTTCACCGCCAATGAACACCTGCTCGATCTGCGGCAGGCGCTCGAGGGCCAGGCGGCCGAGTACGCTGGTGTCGATCGGCACCTTGCGCCAGCCAACCAGTTTCAGGCCAGCGGCGACGATCTCGCGGTCCATGTTGGCGCGGGCAGCTTCGGCTTTGACCGGGTCCTGGTTGAAGAACACCATGCCGACGGCGTACTGCTTGGGCAGCTCGACAGCAAAGTGCTCCTGGGCCATGGCACGCAGGAATTTATCGGGCTTCTGCATGAGCAGACCGCAACCGTCACCGGTCTTGCCGTCAGCATTGATGCCACCGCGGTGGGTCATGCACGTCAGCGCCTGCATGGCGGTTTGCAGAAGGTGGTGGCTCGGCACACCCGTCATATGGGCGATCAGGCCAAAACCACAGTTGTCCTTGAATTCTTCGGGATGGTACAGACCTGTTTTCATAGACACATTCTCACCAGGTTCACCTCTCAACGGAGGTAAATCTCTTTTTTAACAACCACTTACCATCCACGCCGATCAAACGCCAGCTTTTTTGCGGTGGTCATGGAAAACCATTGTTGCACAGCGACAGCGACGCCCACAAATTTTCATGTCTCATCATTGAAAATTTATGTCGCAATTTTGAATGTTTTTGCGCCATGCGCCGTGATAGCGGCTTGGCTCGAGTCTGAAGCGTTTCAGCCATGACTGCAACTAGGGGCTTGTGGCCGGCAGTCCGGGACAGAAAAGCCTGCCGCGCTCGGGCGCAGCAGGCTAGTCGAAAGCTAGAATTCGCTTAGCTACTGGGCGGCGGGGTGATGCCGCCCGGAAGGTATCAGCGGGCCGTGGCCAGCTCTTGTTGGACGCTGCCGACGGTACGTGGCCAAGGTTTACCAGCCTGGACCTTCGCTGGCAAGTTCTTGATTGCCGCTACCGCTGCGTCGCGGTTGGCGAAACTGCCGTAAGTCACGACGTACAAGGGTTTGCCCTGCAGGTTTTTCTTGAAGTAGCGATAGTCGCCACCCTGGGCCTTGACGTAAGCCTGGGCCGACGCCTCGGAGCTGGTACCGAGGATCTGCACCACGTAATTGCCCGGCCTCTGTCCGGCATACCAGCCGCTGTTGCCAGCGCTAGCGGGGGCTGGTTTTTCAGCTGGTTTTTCGGCAGCTTTGGCGGCCGGCTTGGCCACGGCGACCTGGGTCGGCGCTGGTGCTGGCTTGGCCGGCGCAACCGGTTTCGCGGGCTGGGTTGCAACAGGCTTGGGCGCAGGCGCAACCGACTGAACTGGCTGGGCCGGCGCAGGCGCCGGGCCAGCTGGCACACCTTGTGGCGGAGCGATTGTGGTCACGGTGGGTGGCGGGTTGCCAGGCTGCAGCGCGGTGTCGACAGCCGGGCCTCCCTCTTCACCCTCGCCCATGCCTGCGGCTTGGGCCAGCGGCTCGCGCATCACCGGCTGCGACTGGCCAACCAGTGGCAGCGGCATTGGCTGGGACGAGCCAGAGAACTCGATGGCAGCACCCTGCTTGCCGTCACCCAGCGGCAACTGGGCCTGGGCGGCCGGCGCTTCGGCAGGGGCCTTGTCGCCTTTTTTGGGCATCAATACCGCGGCCGCAACGGCAACCACGACCACAGCGGACAGTGCGAGCACATGTTTTTTAGGCATCTTGAACCCCATGGTTGGTCGCTTGGCCGTCGAGCGGCTGGCGATCATGGCTTCGATCAAAGTGTCACGGGCGACCTGATTGATGTTGCCAGGCCAGCCGTCGGAGTTTTCATGGATATCGGCGATCTGTTCACGGCTGAACACCTCGATGCCCCGACCAGCCCCTTCCAGGCGCTGTTCCAGGTACTCGCGGGTTTCTTCTTCACTGTAGGGCGCAAGCTCGATGATGTGGAAACGTTCTTCCTCGACATTGAGCTCATCCAGCCCGGCAATCAGCGATGGCTCACCGAACAGAAACACGTGCGGACGCCCTTCAGGAACCCCCGCCGCCAACTCCAGCAACGCTTGGAGTGCCGACTCGTCGAGTTGTTCCGCATCGTCCACCAGCAAATACACTTCCTGCCCGGTCAGTGCCAGCTGCACCACCTTCGACAGGATCGCCTGCACCTCGGGCTGGGCCACACCCAGCTCCTGCGCGACCTGCGCGAGCATACTGGAGGCGTCGCTGGCGCTGCGGGCCGACACCACCACACTTTGCACAGTCTGCTTGTTGGTGCTGGCCACCAGGGCCTGGCGAAGTAGCGACTTGCCGCTGCCCAACGGGCCGCTGACCACCAGCATCAACTGGCTATAGCGCGCCAGGTGGTGCAGTTGGCCAAGCACCGGTTTGCGCTGGGCCGGGAAGAACTTGAAGCCAGGTACGCGGGGCGCGAACGGATCATGGCTCAACTGGTAATGGTCGAGAAAGGCCTCATCGGCATGCAAACTTGTCATTGCGCTGTCACAACCTCAAAGCTGGGCCACGATCGCGCGGTAATCCGCCGACAGCGTGGCCTGAAGAATCTCTTTCGAATAGTCGTCGGTCACCACGGCCTCGCCCATCTGGCGCAGCAGCACCAAACGCAAACGACCGTCGAGCACCTTCTTGTCGACCGCCATGTGCTCCATGAAGTGCGCCGGGGTCATTTCCTGTGGTGGCACCACCGGCAAACCTGCGTCCTGCAACAGGCGGATTCCACGATCGCGCTCAGCCTGGTCGATCCAGCCAAGGCGCATGGACATTTCCAGGGCCATCACTGTGCCCGCCGCGACAGCCTCGCCGTGCAGCCACACGCCATAGCCCATGTGGGTTTCGATAGCATGCCCGAAGGTATGCCCCAGGTTCAGCGTGGCCCGTACGCCCGACTCGCGCTCGTCAGCACCCACCACTGCGGCCTTGGCCGCGCAAGAGCGGCGGATGGCCTCGGTCAGGGCTGCCGAATCGAGGGCACGCAGTGCCTGCATATTGTCTTCGAGCCAGGCGAGGAACGGCTTGTCGCAAATCAGGCCGTACTTGATCACTTCGGCCAGACCTGCGGACAGCTCGCGCGCTGGCAGGGTCTTGAGGCTGGTGGTATCGATCAGCACCGCATTGGGCTGATAGAACGCACCGACCATGTTCTTGCCCAGCGGATGATTGATGCCGGTCTTGCCACCCACGGAAGAGTCGACCTGGGACAACAGGGTAGTCGGCACCTGGATGAAGTCGACGCCGCGCTGGTAGCAGGCGGCTGCGAAACCAGCCATGTCACCAATCACGCCACCACCAAGCGCGACCACAGTAGTACGACGATCATGCCGAGCTGTCAGCAGGCCATCGAAGATCAGCTGCAATGTTTCCCAGTTCTTGTGGGCTTCCCCATCGGGCAACACCACTGGCAGTACCGAGTAGGCTCCGAGGGCCTTGCTCAGGCGTTCGAGATACAGCGGCGCGACGGTCTCGTTGGAAACGATGGCTACCTGCCGACCCGCAATGTGCGGTGCCAGCAGCTCAGGCTGGTCCAGCAGGCCTTCGCCAATGTAGATCGGGTAGCTACGCTCGCCCAGGTCGACCTTTAGTGTCTGCATGTATCCCCACAATGTACTTGGGCGCGGCGCCATCCGGCGACCTGCGCGGTAACGTTGAGCCTCGCCTCGGCGCTGGAGGCCGAGAATAGTCCCGGGTTAACGGGGCGGCAACTGCTGCAAGCGCTCGAGAATATCGATCACCACCATGCGTGGTGGCCGCTCGTCGGTTTCAACCACCAGGTCGGCGATCTCGCGGTAGAGCGGGTCGCGGGTTTCCAGCAAGGTGCGCAAGGTCGCCTCCGGATTGGCTGTGCGCAGCAGCGGGCGATTGCGGTCGCGCGCGGTGCGACCGACTTGCTGCTCGACCGAAGCATGCAGGTAGATCACCCGGCCACCCTGATGCAGCGCCTGCCGGTTGGCTTCGCGCATCACCGCGCCACCACCGGTGGCCAGCACCACACCGTCGAGCGCGCACAACTCGGCAATCATCGCTTGCTCGCGATCACGGAAACCCGGCTCGCCTTCCTTGTCGAATATCCACGGGATGTTTGCGCCGCATCGCAGTTCGATTTCCTTGTCGGAATCCTTGAACAGCAGGCGCAGCTCTTTGGCCAACAGGCGTCCGATGGTGCTTTTACCAGCGCCCATGGGCCCCACAAGTATCAAATTTCGCACAGAATCAACGACTCACAGCAATCGCCTGGTCACTCATGATACGCGGAGTCAGGAAGACCAGCAGCTCGGATTTTTTCTCTTGTAATGCATCGCGTCGAAACAGCCGCCCAACATACGGCAGATCGCCGAAAAATGGCACCTTGTCGACCACATTGTTTTGCGAAGTCGAGTAGACGCCACCGATCACGATCGTTTCGCCGTCAGCCACACGAACCTTGGCATTGACCTCGTTCTTGCGGATCGGCGGTACGTTGTTCAAGGCATTGACGTAATCCGGCTCGTCCTTGGTCACCCGGACGGTCATGATCACCTTGTTGTCCGGAGTGATCTGTGGCGTTACTTCCAGCGACAGCGAGGCTTCGCGAAACGATACCGAGGTAGCGCCGCTTTGGCTGGTTTCCTGGTAAGGCACCTCGGTACCCTTGAGGATCCTCGCCGTTTCCTTGTCAGCCGTGACCACCTTGGGCTGCGAAATGATCTCGCCGTTGCCGCTTTTTTCCATGGCACTGAGTTCCAGATCCAGCAACACGTCACCGCGCAACAGACCCAGGCCGATACTGCTGCCGGCTCGCTCCAGACCGAGGTCGACGAACAGCTCCTTGCCGGGCCGCAGTTTCTCGCCGTACAGCGGCCCACCCCAGCGTACACCCAGGCTTTTCTCATAATCGACGTTGGCCTCAACGATACGCGCCTCGATCGCTACCTGACGCACCGGCACGTCCAACTGCGCCACCAACTGGCGCATCTCGGCCAGGCGGTCAGCGGGCAGGTACACCACCAGCGTATTGGTGCGCTCATCGACACTCAGGCTACCCGTGGAGATGCCGCCACCCTCCAGACTTGCCAGCAGCAACTGCGCCAAATCGGCGGCCTTGGCGTGGTGAATGGTCAGCAGCTCCCGACGCAATGGCTGCAGCTGCGCGTCCAGCACTTGGCTCACCCGGGCGTCTGCCGATTGCGCGGCAAACTCGGCTGCAGGCGCCACCAAGAGCACATTGCCCTCCTGGCGCCGGGACAGGCCCTTGCTGCGCAGCACCAGGTCGAGCGCCTGATCCCACGGCACGTCCTGCAAACGCAAAGTGACGCTGCCTTGTACCGCATCACTGGCGACCAGGTTGACGCCGGCGTAGTCAGCCAGCACCTGCAGCACCGCACGCACCTCTACATCCTGGAAGTTCAGCGACAGGGGTTCACCCTGGTAAGGCGTCGCCGAAGCCAGCGGGATCGACAGCAGGGTTGCCAGCAGGTATTTCATCCACGTTTTCATTCGGGTCCGAGGCCTCCTTGCCCAGGCGCTTGGCGAGGGTGATGAACGCCGTGCGCTCGTGCCATACCCCCGCCATGAACAGCCGCTCACGCACTTCGACCTGACGTTGGTCTATATGCATCACTACCCCCTGATCACGCCCTACCCGGTCGCCCGGGCGTACGCGATAGAGCTTGCCAGCCGCCATCAGCAGTGCCTCGCGTGCCGCCCCGCGCGCCAGGCTGCCGACCATTTCCAGCTGCGCCAACGGCACGCCGACCAGCCCGGCACTGGCCACTCGTGCAGCAGCCGGCGCAAACGGGTCCACTTCAGGTGCAGCCATTGCGGCCCTTGCCGGCAGGTCCGCCAGCATTGCAGGTGCTTTCAGGGGCGTAGCCGCGTGATAGGCATCAACCCGCAACTGCAGGCGCAACAGTCCAGGCTGGCGATCAACGGTTGCCAGGCTCATGTCACCGCTGCGCAGAATCCGTGCCTGCCCTAACCAGTCGCCCAGCCACAGCCGCAAGGCCGAGTAACGCCCTACCACTTGCACCACCAGCGGTACCTTACTGAATCCGGCCTGTTGATCGCCCTCACCTACATCGAGGCGCTCGACAAGCAAGCCGTGCGCACGCCCCGACACTGCCAGACGCTCAAGCAGGTCGCTCATGCTCTCCCCGGCCGCCAGGTACCAGTGCGCCGCTTGCAACCGCTGTTCGGCAATCACCGTTAGAGCCTTCAGCCGCTCCAGTTCGGCCAACTGCGATGCACTGGCTGCCTGCAGCTGGCTCAACTCGACATGCCTGGCATCCTCCCGCGCCTGCTGCTGCAACAGGGCGGGCAGGCGCATCGCGCAGCCCAGGCTGAACAACACAACAGCCACCAGCACTGGCGCCAGCCGTCGGAAGCGCCCTGAGCCCTCGACCACCGCCAGCCAAGCGAGCATCTGCGCAGTACTCACGACCAGAACGCCGCAACGCGAGCGGTCAGCAGAAACTCATCGCCGTCCGGCAGGCTCTTGATGCGTTTGAGTTCCAGATCGAGCAAAACGCTCGAGCGGTTCAAGTCGCGCATGAACTGAGCAACCACAGCACCGGACGCAGCCACCCCTGTCATCTGCAAGCGGCCACTATCAAGGCTCAGGTCAAGTAGCTGCACACCTTCAGGCAACGCCCCTTCAAGGTCGGCGAAGACACCGGCCAATACACCCTGATGGGCGCGCAGGCCTTCCAGGGCCACCGCACGGGCGAGTAGCGCTTCATGCTGCGCACGCACGTCGGCCAGCGAATGCAACTGCTCATCCTGTGCATCAAGGGTCGCTTGGCGCTGGGTATTGGCCAGCACCTGCTGATGCCCGCGTTGGCGGGCCAGCTGATCGACCAGCATCACGGCGCACAAAGCCAAGAGTGCACCACCCACCAGCTGGCCTCGAAAGCGCCGCAGCGCCGCCTGACGCTGCCGTTCGCGCCAGGGCAGAAGGTTCAGTCGCATCATGGGCGCAAACCTCCCAAGGCCAAGGCGCAGGCCAGGAGCATCGCCCCATCAACATGCTCAAGCCCTGCCAGCCCAGGCAGGTACGTGCACCGCACATTCAGCCGGCTGCCAAGGCCTTGCAGCCAGCCCGGATTGATCGATGAGCTGCTGGCAACCCACAACCCCGCAGGCAGGCTCTGCCTGGCAAGTAAAGCCTGCAGGCGCTCTGGCCATTGCCCGTTCATATCCGGGCCAGTCGTTTGCAGTTCAGAACGCTGGTACACCCTGCCCGGCTGCCAGTCATGAAGCGTTACGCTGCGGGTTTCGACACGCAGCAGCGCTGCTCCCTCAAGGCCACCCTGTGGCAACATGCGGCACAAGGCAATGGTGTCGACCTCGACGGCTTCCAACTGCAAGCCCGCCTCCTCGACGACGGCTTCGAGTGACGCCAGCGCACTCTGTCGACAGGCAGCAACCATTACCTCTGAGCAACCTGGCTGGTCATGGGAAGCCCCCATGACCTGAAAATCCAAGGCCAGGTCTTCCAGCGGAAACGGAAACAGCCGCTCTGCATCGGCAAGCAGTTGTGCCTCCAACTGCGCCCCGCTCTGCTCCACCGGCAGATGGCACAACTTGCAGATAACCTGACTGGCCGGCAGTGCCAGCGCGACCCGGCGTTGCCTGAGGCCGCTGCGCCGGTAAGCGCGCTGCAGCGCAGCCACCACTTCCCCAGGCGCCTCAGCCCAGTCATCGGCCAGCGGCGCCTGAAACAGCTCTTGTGCCGACCCCATCACACGCCAGCGTCGATTGCGCTGCTGCAGTTGCATTATCCGAACGGCGTCGGGCGTGATTTCCACCCCCACCAGTGAACCGGCATCCTTGCCGAAGCGTCCAAACATCGCGACTCCTTTGCTGTCTGTTGCAGCTGCCAAGCGCAGCCACCTGTCGCAACCCCCGCGGCAACACTGAGCCGGGGCTACTCATCGAGTCGACGGGTAGCCTGGCCGGTCACCCGGAGAGGCGAAAAATGCTTATAATGCCCAGCGTTTTTTGGTCCACCGGACCTGCGTGCAATCCACTCCCAACCTGGACACCGAAAAGCCTTGATACGTCTGCTGAAGTTCTTCTGGTGGTCTTCCGTCGCAGTCATCTGCGCGCTCGTACTCGGTGTGAGCGGTGCGTTTCTGTATCTTAGCCCCAGCCTGCCCTCGGTCGAGTCCCTCAGAAGCATCCAGTTGCAGATCCCCCTCCGGGTGTACAGCAGCGATGGCAAGCTGATTGCCGAATTCGGCGAAATGCGCCGCTCGCCGATCCGCTTCGCGGAAATCCCCCCACAATTCATTCAGGCGTTGCTGTCAGCCGAGGACGACAATTTCCTCAACCACTACGGTGTCGACCCCAGCAGCCTGATGCGCGCCGCGACCCAGCTGGTGAAAACCGGTCATATCCAGACCGGCGGCAGCACCATCACCATGCAGGTGGCGAAGAACTTCTTCCTCACCAGCGAACGCAGCTTCTCACGCAAGACCAACGAAATCCTGCTGGCCCTGCAGATCGAGCGTGAGCTGACCAAGGACGAAATCCTTGAGCTGTACGTGAACAAGATCTACCTGGGCAACCGCGCCTACGGTATCGATGCAGCAGCACAGGTGTATTACGGCAAGTCCATCCGTGACGTGAGCCTGGCGCAGATGGCGATGATCGCCGGCCTGCCCAAGGCACCTTCGCGTTTCAACCCGCTGGCCAACCCGGTGCGCGCCAAAGAGCGCCGCGACTGGATCCTTGGGCGCATGTACAAGCTAGGCAAGATCGACCAGGCCAGCTACGAGGCCGCCCTGGCCGAGCCGCTCAACGCCAGCTATCACGTGCCGACGCCTGAGGTGAATGCCCCGTACATCGCCGAAATGGCCCGCGCGGAAATGGTCGGCCGCTACGGCAGCGACGCCTACACCGAAGGCTTCCGCGTCACGACCACCGTGCCTAGCGACATGCAGGAAATGGCCAACAAGGCCGTCCTCAAGGGCCTCTCCGATTACGATGAGCGCCACGGCTACCGTGGCCCTGAAGCACGCTTCCCGGGCCGCACCCACGCAGCCTGGCTGCAGGAGCTGGGCAAGCAACGCACCCTTGGCGGCCTGGAGCCAGCCATTGTCACCCAGGTGGAACACACCGGCCTCAAGGTGCTGACCCGTGACGGCCAAGAGGCGCAGGTTGCCTGGGACACCATGAAATGGGCGCGCCCGTTCATCAACAACAACGCCCAGGGCCGTTCACCGCAATCGCCGGCCGACGTGGCCCAGGTCGGTGACCTGGTGCGCCTGCAACGCCTTGACGATGGCACATTGAAGTTCAGCCAGGTGCCCGTTGCGCAGAGTGCCCTGGTCACCCTCGACCCGAACAACGGCGCCATCCGCGCCCTGGTCGGCGGTTTCTCGTTCGAACAGAGCAACTACAACCGCGCCGTGCAGGCCAAGCGCCAACCGGGCTCGAGTTTCAAACCCTTCATCTACAGCGCCGCGCTGGACAGCGGCTACACCGCTTCCAGCCTGGTCAACGATGCGCCGATCGTGTTCGTTGACGAGTCGGTGGATAAAGTGTGGCGACCAAAGAACGATACCAACACCTTCCTCGGCCCTATCCGCATGCGTGAGGCGCTGTACAAGTCACGTAACCTGGTGTCGATCCGCCTGCTGCAAGCCATGGGCGTGGACCGCACCATCGACTACATCGCCAAGTTTGGCTTCAACAAGCAGGACCTGCCGCGCAACCTGTCGCTGGCCCTGGGCACCGCCACCCTGACCCCGATGGAAATCGCCACCGGCTGGAGCACCTTTGCCAACGGTGGGTACAAGATCACCCCGTACCTGATCGAGCGCATCGAGAGCCGCAGCGGCGAGACACTGTTCACCGCCAACCCGGCCCGCGTACCGCAAGGTGCCCAAGACCAGGCGGGCCTGGCCGCACCCGAGCAGCCAATCAGCACTGCGGCCATGCCGGGCGAAGCACCTTCTGCCTTGAGCCAGGTGGCCGCGGCACCGCAAGCGCCGGCAGTGGCCGAACAGATCATCGACGGGCGTACCACCTACATCCTCACCAGCATGCTGCAGGACGTGATCAAGCGCGGCACCGGCCGCCGGGCGCTGGCCTTGGGCCGCACCGACCTGGCGGGCAAGACGGGTACGACCAACGAATCCAAGGACGCCTGGTTCTCCGGTTACAACGCCGATTACGTGACTACCGTTTGGGTCGGCTTCGACCAACCGGAAACCCTCGGCCGCCGCGAATATGGCGGGACTGCGGCACTGCCGATCTGGATGAACTTCATGGGCGCGGCGCTCAAGGACAAGCCTGCGCATGCCCCGGCAGAGCCGGAGGGCATTCTCAGCTTGCGCGTCGACCCGGTCAGCGGGCGCGCGGCATCGCCGAGCACACCGAATGCCTACTTCGAGCTGTTCAAAGCCGAAGATTCGCCGCCGTCAGTGGACGAGCTGGGCAATGGCGCGGCACCGGGCAGCCCGCTGCCAGCCGATGAAGCGACGCCGATGGATCTGTTCTAAGGCAGGGCGCCTGACTCAGGTTTTGCGTGGGCGCGTGAATCGAGCGCCGCCCGCGCGGCGCATCGCGACGCCGCTCCCACATCTGCTGCAACGTGCCGAACCTGCCAGGCCATGGTTGCCCACCTGGGTGCATGCCTTGAGACAGGCGGGGCGGCATCAATGCCCACCTCCAAATCCAGTCACGCCAGCAAGGCTGACAACCATGGCCTCACAGACATAGCCACGTTGCAACAAATGCGGGAGCGGCGTCGCGATGCGCCGCGCGGGCGGCGCTCGATCTGATAGGCGCCACAAGTGCCCTGACGAACACCTTGCAGCCCTGACACATTCCCAAGCCCCAACAAAAAGCCCCGGCTCATGCGAGCCGGGGCTTTTTTATGTCGCTTGCGGCAATCAGCCGTTGAACACTTCATCCACGCTGGTCAGCGGGTAGTGCTTCGGATATGGCAGGGTAGCCACGCCGGATTCGATGGCAGCCTTGGCCACAGCATCGGAAACGACGGTGATCAAGCGTGCATCCAGCGGCTTCGGAATGATGTACTCACGGCCGAACTCCAGGCCTTCAACGCCATAGGCTTCGCAAACTTCCTTCGGCACTGGCAGCTTGGCCAGGTCTTTCAGGGCGATAGCGGCAGCGATCTTCATCTCTTCGTTGATACGCTTGGCGCGAACGTCCAGAGCACCACGGAAGATGAACGGGAAGCCCAGTACGTTGTTGACCTGGTTCGGGTAGTCGGAACGACCGGTCGCCATGATCACGTCGTTGCGAGTGGCGTGCGCCAGCTCTGGCGAGATTTCCGGGTCCGGGTTCGAGCAGGCGAACACGATCGGGTTGGCAGCCATCGACTTCAGGCCTTCCGGGCTCAGCAGGTTCGGGCCAGACAGACCTACGAACACGTCGGCACCGTCAAGGGCGTCGGCCAGGGTGCGCTTGTCGGTCGCGTGGGCGAACTGCGCCTTGTACTGGTTCAGGTCGTCACGGCCAGCGTGGATCACGCCACTACGGTCGATCATGAAGATGTTCTCGACCTTCGCACCCATGCTTACCAGCAGCTTCATGCAGGAAATGGCAGCAGCGCCGGCGCCCAGGCAGACGATCTTGGCGTCTTCCAGTTTCTTGCCAGCGATTTCCAGGGCGTTGATCATGCCGGCGGCAGTCACGATGGCAGTACCGTGCTGGTCATCGTGGAACACCGGGATGTCGCACTGTTCGATCAGGGTACGTTCGATTTCAAAGCACTCAGGCGCCTTGATGTCTTCAAGGTTGATGCCACCGAAGGTGATCGAAATGCGGCGAACGGTGTCGATGAACGCTTGCGGGCTTTCCGATTCGACTTCGATGTCGAACACATCGATACCGGCGAAACGCTTGAACAGAACACCCTTGCCTTCCATGACCGGCTTGGAAGCCAGTGGGCCGAGGTCACCCAGACCGAGGATGGCAGTGCCATCGGAAATCACCGCAACCAGGTTGCCTTTGCCGGTGTATTTGTAAGCCAGCTCTGGATCACGGCCAATTTCGCGCACCGGCTCTGCAACACCTGGGCTGTAGGCCAGGGCGAGGTCACGGGCGGTGGCAGTGGGCTTGGAGAGTTCAACGCTCAGTTTCCCCGGACGAGGTTGAGCGTGATATTCGAGAGCGGCGGTTTTCAGGTCTGACATGGTGGGCATTCCGCTATTTACTGTTCTGACGGACCGCCGAGGATACGCAAAGAGCCGGGGAGCCACAAGACTGGCCGGTCACTTGTGTCAAGGCCTTTAGCCTACGACTTTACGCTACAACCCACGGGGGCATACGACCAACAGTGTGTACAATCTCGTAGCGAAATGTCTACATCTTTTAACCTGAAATGCGCTCCAACATGCTTGGATCGGTCAATGGCAACACCCAACGTCGCTGCCCGGGCTTGAGGCCACCCCTGCGGGAACGATCCAGCACCCAGCCGCGCGCTTCGACCTGGCGTCCCTTGAGATTATCGAAGAAGCTGGCGGGGAAGTTGCGCTGCAGACGAGCGGGAACCTGCAGTACCAGGGTACCGCCCAGGGTAAGCCAGACCCCACCACGATTTCGCTCGATGCCTTCGATACGACCACGCACAACAGCGAAACCTGACTGCCTGACATCGCTTGCAGCCACTACGGGCGAACGCCGCCACAGGCCAACGCCAGCCTGGCGCGCTACTTGTTCGGCAAGCTGCTGGCAACCACTGAAACGCACATTAGGGGCAATGGCCACGCGGTAGCCCAAGCCCTCGCTAAGCAATTGTGCTTCCAGATTGTCGCCATTGCGGCTGTAGATGTGCGCCAGTGTGCGACCGTACTTGTCCTTACCTTCAATACCAGGCACCAGCCCGACACGATCGTCATTGGCCTTTACCAAGGCCTGCAATCGCCGCCTGGCAGCTTCGGCATAGGGCTCACTGGTACGCCCCTTGCGGCCTATTTCCGGGGCATTGATACCGATCAGCCGCACACTGCGGCCATCGACCAGACGCAAGGTGTCGCCATCAACCACCTGTCGTACCGCTACCCATTGGGGCTTATCCGGCTGTGGGCAGAACGCCAGGACCGGGAAATGCCAGATAACGCCCACAAAAAAGGCGCCCACAAGGGACGCCTTCTTCAGCAACAATGCGAAGCCCGAAGGATTCGCCCTGCGCATGATTACTTCTTGGCACCGAACATGCCGAAGCGATCGGCGAACTTCTGTACGCGACCACCGGTGTCCAGAACTTTCTGCTTACCGGTGTAGAACGGGTGGCACAGGTTGCAAACGTCGATCGACAGGACGTTGCCCAGGGTCGAACGAGTTTCGAACTTGTTACCGCAGCTGCAGGTGACTGCAACTACTTCGTAGTTCGGGTGGATACCTTCTTTCATGGTCACTTCCTCGAGCTGCGTGCCGCCACCCAACACCAATTGTTGAATACCGCACGTAATTAGGCGGCGAATAATACCAGAGCACACCGTCAGCGCAAGATGTCGCTTGCACCGACCGTCGTCTGCTAGGCTCGCCAGTCCTTGTAACGCCCTCCGAGACTTTCCGCGTGTCCGACGTCATCCTGCGCCTTGCCCTGCCCTCTCCGCTGCGGCGCCTGTTCGACTACAAGGCGCCGGCGAGCATGGCGCGCCAGACCTTGACCCCTGGCATGCGCATCCGCGTGCCCTTTGGCCGCCGCGAAATGATCGGCGTGCTGATAGAGGTGTGCACGCAGAGCGAAGTGCCCGCCGACAAACTGAAGCCGGCCACTGCCCTGCTCGACCCGGTGTCCCCCATCCCCGCGTCGCTGTTCAAGCTGTGCCTGTGGACCGCCCAGTACTACCAGCACAGCCTGGGCGATACCCTGAGCTGGGCGCTGCCCACGCTACTGCGCCAGGGTGAAGCCGCCGAAATGCGCCAGGAACGCTTCTGGCACATAGCCCCTGGCGCACGCCTGGAGGACCCGCGCATCGCCCGCGCGCCGCGCCAGCGCGACGCCCTCAAGACCCTGGCCCAGCACCCGCACGGCGTGGCCCACAGCCTGCTGGCCAAACTCAACCTGAACAAGGACAGCCTCGACCTGCTGCTGGCCAAGGATCTGGTGCAGATCGAGACGCGCCGCCACTTGCCGGCCCTGCGCCATGAGCACTGGCTGGCACAGCCGGAACTCCCCCTCAACGAAGAGCAACGCGATGCCTTCGACGCCGTGTGCGAGGGCTTTGGCGGTTTCGGCGCGTTCTTGCTGGCCGGCGTCACCGGCAGTGGCAAGACCGAGGTCTACCTGCAACTGATCCGCGAAACCCTGGAAGCCGGCAAGCAGGCGCTGGTGCTGATCCCGGAGATCAACCTCGGCCCGCAAACCCTGGCGCGCTTCGAGCAACGCTTCAACGCGCGCATTGCCCTGCTGCACTCTGCGGTGAACGACCGCGAACGCCTGGATGCCTGGCTGGCGGCACGGGACGGCGAGGCCGATATCATCATCGGCACCCGCTCGGCATTGTTCACGCCGATGAAAAACCCCGGCCTGATCATCATCGACGAAGAGCACGACGGCTCCTATAAACAGCAGGAAGGCCTGCGGTACCACGCCCGCGACCTGGCGCTGGTACGCGCTCACCAGGAGAACATCCCGATCCTGCTCGGCTCCGCTACACCGTCGCTGGAAACCCTGCATAACGCCCTGACCGGCCGCTACCGCCTGCTGCGTATGAACCAACGCGCCGGGGGGGCACGCCCGCCGCGCATGCTGCGCCTTGATGTGAAGAGCCTGCCACTGGACAGCGGCATCAGTGGCCCGCTGCAGCAGGCTATCCGACAGACCCTGGAAGCTGGCCAACAAGTGCTGGTGTTCCTCAACCGCCGCGGCTTTGCCCCAACCTTGCTGTGCCACGATTGCGGCTGGCTGTCCGAATGCCCACGCTGCGATGCGCGCATGACCGTGCACCAGCGCTCCGGCGTGCTGCGCTGTCACCACTGTGGCTATGACGAACGCCTGCCGCACCAGTGCCCGCAATGCAACCACGTCGACCTGCGCCCGGTCGGTGCCGGTACCGAGCGCGCCGAAGAGCGCCTGAAGGTGCTGTTCCCGGATTACCCGATCCTGCGCGTGGACCGCGACAGCACGGCGCGCAAGGACGCCATGCACAACCTGTTCAGCACCATCCAGCGCGGCCAGCCAAGCATCCTCGTCGGCACCCAGATGCTCGCCAAGGGCCACCACTTCCCGCGGGTGACCCTGGTGGCCATCCTTGATGCCG